>MNUQ01000113.1:3871-96737 GCA_001871085.1 Desulfovibrionaceae bacterium CG1_02_65_16 | reverse complement strand
CCGGCGGCAGGCTGGGATCGTGGGCCAGGGTTTGCAGGGTGCCGCGCGCCACGCCGGAAAGGGCTGCGCGCACGCACGCGGCCATGGGGCCGGCTCCGGCGTGCTCGCAGGCGAAGGCGGCGATTGCGGACGCTACGGCGGCGGCTGTGCGCGCCCGGGTCTCGCCCAGCACGCGTCCGGCCCCCTCGGCTCCGGCGGCCACAAAGGTCAGCTCCAACTGCCGCGGCCCGCCCAGACGGGAAAACAGCTCCGCCGCCGCGCGCGCCACCTCGGCTTCGGCCTCGCGGGACTCCATCCGCTGGACGTCCGCACCCACAAGCCGCGCCATGCCCGTCACGGTCACGGCGAAGCCGTCCGGCGCGGGCAGGCCCATCTTGCGGCCCAGCACGGCCAAACCGGCGGCAGCCAGCCCGGCCAGGGGCTCCAGCTCCCAGCCTATCTCCGCGAAGGGCAGCGTCAACCGCCCGGAAAGCGGCCCCATGCCGCCGGAGAGGATGTCCGCAAGGGCGTCCTTGACCGCCAGCGAGGCGTCGTACAGGGGGACGAGGGTTTCGCCGGCCATGCCGTTCAGGTGATAGGCCACCAGATGCGTCAGCCGGCACACGTCGCGCACGGAGCTGTCGAGAAAGGCCTGGTCGAAGACGTATTCGCCGCCGAGCGCGCGGTCCATTTGCGCCATGCGCTCCAGCACCTGGGTGTTCAGCGCCAGAATGCGCTTGAACGTGCGAAAGCAGAACCGGACTCCGCCCGGCTCCATGCCGCCCTGCGGCGCAATTTGCGCGCCCGTTTCCGCCATGGCCGCGCCCTAGGACGAAAGTCCGCGTTCCTTCTCAATGCGGCGCACGCCGTCGAGCAGCTCGGCCAGCTTGAAGGGCTTGGCCACGCAGTCGAACACGCCCTTGCGGAAGGACTGCCGGGCCGTCTCCATGGTGGCGAAGCCGGTGATGAGGATGACGTCCGTGTCCGGGTGCAGCGCCTTCACCTTGCCGAGGAAGGACAGGCCGTCCAGCCCCTCCATTTTGAGGTCGGTGATGACCACGTCGAAGCGCCGGGTCTCAATGCGCGCCAGCGCCTCCAGCGGCTGGTTGAAGGCCTCCACCTCGTAGCCCGCCTTCTGAAAGAAGGGCTTGAGGCGCTTGCAGACGATGGGCTCGTCGTCGAGGACCAGAATGCTCGTCCTGCGGCGGGGCGCATCTCCGCCGGGATCCTGCGCCGGAACGCTTGCGAGGTTCTCTTTGGCGTCGGGTGTCATTCTCGCGTCTCCCTTAATGCTGTGAACTGTTGAAGAAAAATATCCTGATGCAGCGCCACGTCGCCATCGGTGTCGAGTTTGGCGTCCAGCTGCCGCGTGTAGCCGATGAGCGCCCCAATGAGGAACATCTTGTCCAGCATGATGCGCGTGGGGTGCTTTTTGATGCGCCCGGTGACCATGTCGCCCTTGACCTCGACCAGGAAGTCCGAGCGCTCCAGAATGGCCGCAATGAGCGTGGCCCGGCGGGAGCGCCGGGAGAGGTCCGTCACCCCGCCCATGAAGCGGAAGGCGATGGCGTTGTCGTTCATGGCCCCGCCGATGAACGCGTCGACCACGGTGAAGTGGTAGCCCAGACGCAGGTGCAGGTTCAGATACTCCCGCGATATGACCGCCAGGTTGCGCCCCATGCGCGTGGGGTGCGAGGCCTCCGCGCCAAGGGTGCGCGTAACGCTGGACATGAAGCTGCCCATGTCCACGGCCACGGGGTTGGTGTCCCACATGCCGCTGGCGTTCAGGCCCTCCATGAGGGCGCGCAACGGCCGGCAGGCGATGTCCGCCTCACCGGGCTCCGCGCCGGGGTCCGCGCCGCCGGCGGCGGCGGCCGGGGAAAGCCCCCCCTCCACGTCGATGACCGTGAGCCCCAGCGGCAGGCGGGTGATGAGCTGGCGCGGCGCGCTCTCGCGGATGTCCTTGTGCGTCTCGGCCAGCGAGGTCAGCTTGTCCACGGAACGCTGGTGCACGTAGCGGGCGATGTCGTGGAAGGTGCGGCAGGCCTCGGGCGTGAAGCCCTCGCTCTTGGGGTCCAGCAGGGTGAGCGGGCTGATGTGCTTGAGCACGCGTTTGAGGGTGCGGTACTCCCAGGACTCCTCGAACACGTCCTCGCGCACCAGTTCAAACTGGCACAGGGCCTCCACAAGCCCCTCGTAGACCACCTGATGGTCGGCGTCGAGGGTGATCTCCTGGCCTTCGCGCAGGGTGCGCGTGGCGCTCCCGGTCTGCACCAATGTGGGCACGCGCAGCTCGCGGGCGATGGTGGCCATGTGCCCGGTGGCCGAGCCCACATCGGTGATGATGCCCCGGCACTTGGGCATGACCTTGGCGAAACGCGGCGAGGAATGCCGCGCCACCAACACCGCGCCGTAAGGGAAGCCCGCCGGGTCCTCGCCCTCGGTCACCAGATGCACCGGCCCGGCGGAAACCCCGCCCATGGCCGTTATGCCCCGGCCGGAAAGCAGCACCTTGGCGCCTTTGGCCGCCACGGCCGCGTCCTCGGTGCGGGCGCAGCTGTCCGCCGGGCGTATGGACAGCGGCCGGGCCTGCAGCACCGTCAGCGCGCCGTCTGGAGTCAGCGCCCATTCCACATCCAGCGGGCGCTTGAAGAAATGCTCCAGGGTCATGGCCGTCTTGGCCAGCAGGGCCAGTTGCGCGGGGGTCAGGCAGGGCGCGCCGCGCTCGGCCTCGGCCACGGGCACGGTGCGGGTGCCGCCGCCCTTATCGAGCGCCAGACGCGTGCTTTTCTCGGCGATGTCCGAGGAAACGATGTCGTGGGGCGGCTCGCGCAGCAGAATATAGGTGTCGGTCTCGGCGGTGCCGTCCACAATGGGCTTGCCCAGGCCCCAGGCGGCGCTCACCACCATGGCCTGCTCCTGCTCGCGCAGGGGGGCGTAAGTGTACAGCCCGCCGCTCACCAGCGCGTCCACCATGGGCATAACGCCCACGGCCATGGCCGGCTCCTCGCCGCAGAGGCCGTGATGCAGGCGGTAGCGCAGGGCCTCCTCGCAGAACAGGCTGGCCAGCACCTGCCGGTAGGCGTCGAGAATGCCCGCAGCCCCCACGCCGAGCACGGTCTCGTACATGCCGGCGAAACTGGACTCGCTGTCCTCGTCCCAGGCGCTGGAGCGCACGGCGAAAAGCGGCTCGCCGTCGCCCGGCTTGGCGGTGAGCTCGGTCAGCTTCTCCACCGCGCGTTCAATCGACCGGCGCAGCTCCCTGGGCAGGGGCATGGTCAGCACGGCTTGCCGCAGCACGCGCGCCTTTTCCTCCAGCCCCTCGCCGTCATGATCGCACAGGGCCTGCACGGTCTCGGCCGCGGTCTTGCGCAGGCCGGCGCGCTCCATGACCTCGAAGTAGGCCCCGGCGGTGATGACGAAGCCCTGCGGCGTGGGAAAGCCCAAAATGTTCCTGATGTCGCCCAGACTGGCCATTTTGTTGCCGCCCTCGTCGGCCAGGTCGTGGGTCAGTTCGGAAAGGGGCAGAATGTGATCCGTGCGCGAGAGGACCCGGCGGCCGGCAAGCTCCGCGCGCACCCGCTGCTGGATGCGCTCGAACGCGGCGAAAAGCGCCACGTTCTTGCCCTGGCACAGCAGGTTCAGATCGCTGATGAGCTTGAAGACCTGGTCGCCGAGCCTCTCGCACGAATCGAGGATGTATTGGCGGTCGTAGACGTAGTCGCCGCCGAGTTTGTCGCCCATGTCGCCGATGAGCTCAAGAATGGCGTTGTGCCGCTCCAATATGCCCTTGAACTTCTTGTAGAGCACGGAGAATGGCACCGGGGGCCGGCCCCGCAGCCCGCCAACCAGGCCGCTCGCCAGCCTGATCAGCATATCCTTGAGATCATACAGCTTCATAATGCGCTAGTGCGCTCCCTTGCTTTGGAACACCAAGCCAATGCCCAGACCCGCGATGATGGCGATGACCGAGGCCAGCACGCCATACCATACGGCATTGTTGAAGGCCAGATTGGACAGAAAGGCGGGGATCCCCACCAGCCTGGCCTCCAGGGGACGCGCTGCCCGCGCGGCCACCGCGCCGTCCTTCACGGCGATGACCTCCACCGTGTACGCGCCCGGCGAAAGACGCGAGGGCACGGCCAGACTGACCGAGAACTTCTGAACGCCGCCGGCCGGCGCGGCGAGCGCCACCCCGCCGGAATGCTCGCGGTAGAGGCCCTCCTTGCGCTTGAGCTTCAGGAGCTCGGGCACCAGCATGGCGCGGTCGGCCGTGGCGGGCGCAACCGAAATGGTCTCCGTGAGGCCGGAGAGGCCAAGAGAGGCCCCGGCGGCGCCCAGGCCGGAGAGCGGCGCGGAGGACTCCACCAGGAAGACCCTGGGCACGCCTGAGAAATGCAGCGTGTTGAGGTTCATCCACAAAAAACCAAGCGCCTTGCCCTTTTGCTTCATGGCCACGGCTTCCGGCGCGCCGGCAAAGCGCACCACCACCTGCGAGCCGGCCGGAGCCTCGCCCGCGACCTGCACGGTGGTGCCGTTGTAGAAGGTATGGATGGTGATGTCCTGCGGGGTCATGCTGAAGTCGAGCGCGCCCGCGCCGGTCGCCGCGGTCGCGGCCTGAGCGGCCGCGGGCAGCGCCAGCAGCAGCAGGGCGGCGAGAATGATGAAGCGCTTCATGCTAGTGACCTCCGATGTAGGCCAGCAGCACATCCGGCCTGGCGAGCAGTTCATAGAGAATCTTGAACATCATGATGAGAACCAGCGAGGCCAGCAGGATTTTGAGCTGCTCGCCACCGAGCTTCTTGCCGACGATGGCCCCGATCTGCGCGCCCAGCGACGAGCCGATGAGCAGGATGAGCGCCAGCACGAAATCCACCGTGTGGTTGGTGCTGGCCTGCATGACGGTGACGTTGATGCAGGTGAAGAGGATTTGGAACAGGCTGGTGCCCACCACCACATGCATGGGCATGCGCAGCAGGTACACCATCACCGGCACCATGATGAAGCCGCCGCCCACGCCCATGATGGCCGAGAGCAGGCCCACCAGCCCGCCGAGCAACAGCGGCAGCACCGGCGACATGCGCACGCCGGAGCGCGTGAAATCCATCTGCCAGGGCAGCATGCCGACCATCCGGCCGAAGGCGCTGGATTTGACGTGCTTCTCCGGCTCTTTTTTCACCGGGGCCTTGGCCTTGCGCATGGCCTGCAGGCTTTCCAGAAACATGTAGCCGCCCACCAGACCCAGCATGAGCACATAGGTGATGTTGATGAGGAAGTCCGCGTTGCCCAGGGCCCGCAGAAGCTTGATGACCTGGACGCCCACCGTGCCGCCAAGCACGCCGCCGATGAGCAGCAGCAGGCCCATCTTGACATCAACATTGCCCAGACGCAGGTGCGCCAGCGTGCCCGAGGTGGAGGCGCCGACGATCTGGTTGGAGTCGGTCGCCGCGGCCACCGTGGGCGGAATGCCCATCATGATGAGCAGCGGGGTCATCAAAAATCCGCCGCCCACGCCGAATATGCCGGACAGCAGACCGACCACGCCGCCCAGGCCGAAGACGGCCACAATGTTCACGCTGTTGCCCGCAATGGGCAGATACAGTTCCATGGGTATGCTCATGTCCTATCCTCACCTGGGTTTGGGCTGTGGAGCGCGCCCAACCCCGCTTGCCCCGCCGCCGGCCCTCGCCGCCATCCGGGTCCAGTTCCGCCGCCCCGCTCACGCGGGCGGCTCCCGGGGACACGGCCCCCGGGCCCGCGCCCGCGCATGTACCAGACACTGGAACGCGGCCCGCGCCGGCGGGTTTGCTCCACGCTCCACCTGCGCCAAAGCAATTCAGGGGCCGCAGCGCACGCTTCGCACAACATGCTGTTTATAAAAGATAATGTTAATAACGCCACAGACAGCTCCGCACGGACTGTACCGAAATGAAACAAGACCGCGCAAAAATGCTTGTGCCAAAATGAAACGTCATCTAGGTTGCGCATGGCTGGTTGCGAACAAGGAGGCCCCATGAGGGACACCGCGCGGAGATTCCGGGTTTTCTACAACTCCATTAAGGGCAAGATTTTGATGCTCTTTCTGGTGGCGTTCCTGGTGGCCTGCGGGCTCACCCTGCTCAATGTGTGGACGCTTTCCACCGTGCGCGTGCGCCTCAACCTCTCCGAATGCTACGACGACCTCTTCAACTCCGTCCTTGAGGCCCGGCGTTTCGAAAAGAACCTGCTCATCTACGGCGGGGAGGACAACCGCCGCGAGGGCATGCTCTATCTGGACAAGGCCGACGCCACCGCCGCCGAACTTTCCAAGGACATCGAGCGCATCGCCGGGCCGGCCGGGCTCATCCGCTTCCGCCAGACGCTGGAGCAGTATCGCCGGGAATTTGCGGGCATGGGCGCCGGCGCGCCGGCCGGACGCGACGCCGCGCGCGGTTCGGGCAAGGTGCTGGTGGACATGGCCGAGGAGTTCATCCACACCAAACGCGAGATGATCCACCGGACCATCTTTCACGTTTCGCTTCTGCCCTTCGCCTACCTGGCTGTGTTTCTGGCCTTCATGGCCTTCCTCATCAAGGTCATCGCCAACAGCCTGCTCAAGCCCCTGGGCATGATCGGGCAGATCACCGCGCGCGTGGCCAAGGGCGATTTCAGCCCCGTGGATTCCGGCGGGCACCACCACATCGAGGAGGTGGCCGGGCTCATAGAGGCGCTGAACCGCATGGCCCTGGAGCTGACAGCCAACCAGGAGAACTTGCTGCAGGCCCGCAAAATCGCCGCCTTGGGCACCCTCACCGCCGGCATCGCCCACGAGATAAACAACCCCATCAACAACATCATGATCTCCGCCGAGAGCCTGCTGGAGACCCACGGCGAGGCCATGGACGACGAGGGCCGCGAGGTGGTGGGCGACATTCTGAGCCAAGCGGAGCGCGCGGGCGAGATTGTGCGCAACCTGCTTGATTTCTCGCGCACGGAGAAGGCCGGATTCAGCCCGCTGGCCCCGGACGTGGTCGTCAAAAGCTCGCTGGCGCTGCTCAAAAACCAGCTGCTTGTCTCGGGCCTGGGCATGCGCGTGGACGTGCCCCACGACTTGGAACCCATTTCCGGCAATCTGCGGCACTTGCAGCAGGTGTTTTTGAATCTGCTGCAAAACGCCATCGCCGCCACGCCGGCCGGCGGCAGCATCGAGGTCAGCGGCGCGGACGCGGACGACTGCGTGCGGCTCACCGTGCGCGACACGGGCTCCGGCATCGACAAGGACAACCTGCCGCACATTTTCGAGCCCTTCTACACCACCAAGGAGGTGGGCAAGGGCACGGGACTGGGGCTCGCCGTCACCTACTCCATCATCAAGCGCCACGGCGGACGCATAGAAGTGGAGAGCGAGCCGGGCAAAGGCACGGCCTTCCACGTGCTGCTGCCCAAGGCCCCGGCCTCGCCCGGCCCCATGGAGGTGGTGGGCGATGCCCGCTAACCCCGTCATGGCGGGCAGGGTGGCCGTGGTGGACGACGAGGCCGCCGCGCGCAAACGCCTGGGCGAGGCCTTCTCGCGCGACGGCTACCAGGTGGAGACCTTCGGCGACGCGGAGGCCTTTCTCGCGCGGCAGGGGCAGGCCCCTTTCGACGCCGTGCTGCTGGACCTGCGCCTGCCCGGCATGGACGGGCTTGCCGCGCTCAAACGCGTGAAGGCCATGGGCGGCGACACCGAGGTGGTGCTCGTCACCGGCTTCGGCGGCCTGGAGCCGGCCATAGAGGCCATCAAGCTGGGGGCCTATCATTTTGTCGCCAAGCCCGTGCGCCTGGCGGAAATCCGCAACCTCATCAAGGCCGCCTGCGACAAGGTGGCGCTGGGCCGGGCCAACCGCCAGCTGCGGCAGGCCCTGCGCGAGGAGACCGGGCTGGAGTCCATGATCGGCGCCAGCGCGGCCATGCGCGGCGTGTTCGAGCTGGTGCGCAAAATAGCCCCGGTGAACTGCAACGTGCTCATCCAGGGGGCCAGCGGCACGGGCAAGGCGCTGGTGGCCAAGGCCATCCACAAACTCTCCCCCCGCAGAGACGAAACCTTCGTCTCCTTCAACTGCGGCGGCTTCACCGAGGAGCTCATCGCCAGCGAGCTCTTCGGCTACGAGAAGGGCGCGTTCACCGGCGCGTCCGCCACCCGCGCGGGCCTGCTGGAGAGCGCCGGCGGCGGCACCGTGTTCCTCGACGAGATCGGCGAAATGCCGCCCAGCATGCAGGTCAAGCTGCTGCACGTCATCCAGGAGCGGCGCATTCTGCGCGTGGGCGGGGTCAAGCCCATCGACCTGGACATCCGGGTCATCGCCGCCACCAACCGCGACCTGAAAAGCGACGTGGCCGAGGGGCTCTTCCGCGAGGATCTCTTCTACCGCCTCAACGTGGTGAACATCCACCTGCCGTCCCTTTCCGAGCGCCGGGAGGACATCCCCCTGCTCGCCCGGCACTTCATCGACAAGTACAGCCTGCTCTTCCATAAATCCGTGCGCGAGCTGAGCCCGCAGGCATTGCAGATGCTCTCCGCCTATGCCTTTCCCGGCAACGTGCGCGAGCTGGAGAACATTGTGGAGCGCGGCGTGGCCCTGTGCGACGGCGACATCTTCGACACCGGGGATCTGCCCCGGGAGCTGAACCCGGCCGACGCCCGCCCGGCCCAGGCGGACGAGCCGCTGGTGAGCCTGGAGGAGCTGGAGCGCCGGCACATCGCCCGCGTGCTGGAATCAACGGGCCGCAACAAGAGCCTGGCCGCGCAGATCCTCGACGTGCCGCGCACCACGTTGTGGCGCAAGCTCAAGCAGTTCCACCTGGAATAAGCGGCTGACGTTTCAAAACGGAACAGCTGCGGGGCGTTCCTTGCATCCGCGCGACGCCACGCCAAAATTTTTCAGCATTATGCCAGCATGTTGCCAAGACAGCCGCAGCCCCGGGCGCACCGCGAGGCGCTGGCACGCATCTTGTTATCTGGAGCGCCATGAAGCACACCCCCGCATCCCCGCAAGCCGAGGCCAAGACCGAAGCCCTGTCCGACAACCCGTTCGCCCAACTGCCCAACTGGTTCACCGAACGCGAGGTCATCCCCCTGGAGGATTCGCTTGCGCTGGTGGTTTGCCACCAGACCATGCGGCAGATTGTGGCCCTGTGCCGCCACCTGGCCGAAAACCCGGCCCCGGTGCTGCTGACGGGCGAGACCGGCGTGGGCAAAAGCCTGCTCTGCCGGTTCATCCACGCCAGCGGCGACCCATACGCGCCGTATGTCTCGCTGCTTACGGCCGGGCTGGAGGCCAAGGTGCTGCTGGCGCGGCTCTTCGGCCCGGGCGAATGCCCGGACGAATGCCCGGACGACGCGGCCCCTGGCGAGGCCGCGCCGCTGATGCGCGAGGCGGCGGGCGGCACCCTTGTGCTGGAGGAGATGGGGGACTTGCCGCGCGCCGTGCAGAAGCGGCTGATGGACTTCTGGGACGGCGGGCCGCGCAATGGCGGGCCGCACGTTGGCGGGCCGGCCCGGCTGCTGTGCGCCACCAACACCCCGCCGGAACGTCTGAGCGCGCCGGGCGGGCTTCTGCCGGAATTTCTGGCGCGCTTCCGGCGCATTCATGTTCCGCCCCTGCGCGAGCGCAAAGATGACATTCCGGCGCTTGTGGCCTATTTTTCGCGCCTGGGAGCCTCGCGGACGGAATCGCTCAAGAGCCTGGAGGCGCTGGCCGCGCGTCTTGCGGACCATGCTTTTCCCGGCAACGTGCGCGAGCTGGAGTCGCTGATGGCGCTGGAATCCGGCGGCCTGCCCTGGCGCTGGCGCATCACCGGCGGCGAAAAGGCCTGCTGCGTGCGCCCCCCGGTGAACCACGCGCCCAAGGCCTCGAAAACGACCGCGCCGCGCCGCCGCAAGACCTGATTACAGAGGATTTTTTGATAACCACAAAGGATTGCACGCATTGTTTATTCTCGGCTTTTCCCGCAAGTCCATCGCCGCGCGCCGACACTGGCCGCGCATGAAACGGGCGGTCCTTGTGGCCTGTCTCTGCGCCCTGCCGCTCCTCCAACCCGCCGCAGCCCCGGCCGGAGAATTCACGCCGGCCGAGACCGTCGCCGTCATTGACGCGGAGGCCGCCGCGCACAACGCCACAAGCGGCTGGAGCATCCGGCTCAAGACCAAGACTTTCTACAACAGCCGCACATCCTACGAATTCGGCAACCCCGATCCTCCGGGTCAGAAGCCCCTCAGCCGGCTGCAATTTCCCATGGACTCCGTGTGGACGGGCTTTGAGGCGCGCAAAGACATGGGCCGGTACAGCCTGGGCGCGGAGTTCCTCACCAGCGTGGGCAGCCAGCGCGCGGGAACCACGCAGGATTCGGACTGGGCCGACGCCGCGCCGCATCCGCTGGAATACTACTCCGAAACCAGAACCAGCCTGCGGCCCAGCTTCCAGATCAACGCCGACGCCGACGTGCAGGTGGCCGACGCGCTCGGCCTGCCCCAGGACTTCGAGCTGCGGCCGGTCGTCGGCATGCGTTGGCAGCGGCTTTCGTTCAAGCTCATGGACGGCGTGCAGTATTACTACCCCGCCGGGGGCGGGCCGACGCAATCCTTTCCCTTCGGCGGCTACACCGTCGCCTTTGTGCAGGACTGGTGGCTGCCCTTCGCCGGGCTCAAGGCGGGCTACACCTGGCGCAACGCGCCGCTGGTCCGCAGGCTCAAGCTCAGCGCGCAGTTCGACGCCGGCCCGGCATTTGGCCGCAACGAGGACCGCCACCGCCTGCGCGGCGACCGCAACACCACAGAGCACACCACCGGCTGGGCCTGGCGCGCCAGCGCCGGCGCCAACGTGGACCTGTCCGACCGACTGGACCTCGGTGTCGAGGTCGAGCATACGCGTATTGAGACCACCGGCACGCACGAATGGAAGGAAAGGAACAACTCCCTGGAGTGGAGCCACGGCGTGCGCGCCTGGTCCGAGCAGTCCGCTCTGACGCTCAAGCTGGGATACCGCTTTTAGCGCAGGGCCATGGCTAAAAGCGGCGCGGCCAGCACGTTGCTCAGGCCCGCCAGAATCATCACCAGGCTCGCCACCGCGCCCTCCTCCTGGCCCACGCGCCGTGCTTGCGCCACGCCGGCCCCGTGCGCGCCCATGCCGAACAGCGCCCCGCGCGCCAACGCCGAACGCAGCGGCATGAACGCCAGCAGAATCTCGCCCAGCATGGCCCCGAAGATGCCCGTCAGCACCACGAACACCGCCGTCAAGTCCGGTATGCCGCCGATGTCGCCGGAGACCGCCATGGCGAAGGGCGTGCTCACCGAGCGCGGGAGCAGGCTCAGACGGACGGCCGAGGAGAGATGCAGCGCCGTGGCCAGCCCCCAGGCGCTCAGCATGGCCATGACGTTGCCCATGACCACGCCGGCCAGCAGCACCGGCCAGTGTTTGCGGATCACCGCGCGCTGTTCGAAAATGGGCAGGGCGAAGGCCACCGTGACCGGCCCGAGCATGACCACAAGCCAGTGCGTGCCCCGGATATACTCGCTGTAGCTCTCGTGCAGCACCACCGCCAGGCCGATGAGCAAAAGCGGCGCCAGCGCCAGCGGCGAGGACCACCAGCGAGGACGCCGGCGGTGCACCCAGCGCGCCGCGTAATACAGGGCGATGGTCGCGGCCGACCAGAACAGCCCGGCCACGAAGCCCGTATGCGGCAGCAGACTACTTGTCGTCATGGCGCACCAGCCTCGGACTCAGCCGGCCCGGACTCAGCCTGCTGCACAGGTCCACAGTGAGGCCCGTGGTCCCCATGACGAACAGCGTTCCCGTGAGCACCACAGCCAGCAGCTTGAGGCCGAGCAGCCCCAGGAACTCCCGGTGATCCAGCACGGCCAGCACGGCGGGCACGAAGAAGAGCAGCATCTCCGCCAGCAGCCAGTCCGCCCCGCGCCGCAGGCTGATGCTTTTAAGCCGGCCGCTGGCCAGCAGCAGCAGCAACAACGCCAGCCCGATGATGCCGCCGGGCACCGGCAGGTGGGCCAGGCGGGAAACGCCCTCGCCCACGGCCCAAAAGGCGGCCAGCGCCCCCCCCTGAAGCAGGCGGCTGCGGCGCATGATCAAACGGGACGAAATCATAAACTTACGCGGATTCATATGTGCTCCTTCGCGCGCCTCTCGCGCGCGCAAACTCGAAGTAAGGCGGCCAGCCCTAGCTGTAAAATGAATTGACAGCATATGAACCATTCCAATATGGAATGGACATGGAGTTACGCAATCTGCACGCCCTGGTGGAGGTGGCGCGCCGGGGAGGTTTCTCGGCCGCAGCCAAAACGCTGTTCACCACCCAGCCCAACGTCAGCAAGGCTGTGCGCCAGCTGGAGGATGAACTCGGCGTGCCGCTGTTCGACCGCGTGGGACACAAAACCGCCCTCACGGACGCCGGGCGGGTCATGTACCGCCGGGCGCTCAGCATTCTTACCGAGACCGAGGACATGGTGGCCGAGCTGGACGAGCTGCGCGGACTGCGGCGCGGATTGCTGCGCCTGGGCCTGCCGCTGTTCGGCAGCAGCGTGCTTTTCGCGCCCATATTCGCGCTGTTCCGCAGCCGCTACCCTGGTGTGGAGATCAGCCTCGTCGAGTACGGCAGCAAGCGGCTGGAGGAGCTGTTGCGCGCGGGCGAGGTGGATCTCGCCGCTTCGCTTACGCCGGTGCCGCAGGACTTCGCCTGGCAGGACGTGCGCGTGGAGCCGCTGGTGGCGCTTTTACCCCCGGCGCATCCCCTTGCTGGCCGCTCCGCCCTGCGCCTGGCCGAGCTGTCCGCCGAGCCCTTCATCCTTTTCGACGAAGGCTTCCTGCTCAACAAAATCATCATCGACTGTTGCGCGCGCCGGGGGTTCACGCCAACCATCGCCGCCCGAAGCGGGCAAATCGATTTCATCGTCGGGCTTGTGACAGCCGGGCTGGGCATTGCGCTGTTGCCCCGACTCATGGCCGAACGCCGCCGCCAGCCCGGGCTGGCCTTCGTGCTTGTGGACGAGCCGGACATGGTCTGGCACATGGCGCTGTTGTGGCGCAAGGGCGGCTATCTCTCCCACGCCGCGCAGGCCTGGCTGGCGCTGGCGCGGGAGGCGCACCCCAGGCAGCCCGAGGCCGGACGGAACCTGCCGGAGCCAGACGGAACCGCCGGTGGGCAAACGCCAGCAACGTGAGACGCTCCAGCCCTCCCTTGCTTGGTCTGGCGAAAATAATTCACAACATTTTCACGCTTACGCCGCACGCCGCTTGACAGAGGCCGGGCCATGGAGCTAGACAAGCCTTCCCAACGACGTGGGGCTGTAGCTCAGTTGGGAGAGCGCTTGAATGGCATTCAAGAGGCCGTGAGTTCAATTCTCTCCAGCTCCACCAGAAAGATCAAGGGCTTGCGTTTAGCGACGCAAGCCCTTTTTCGTTGCTGCACTACATCGTTGCGCTACATTTTGCAGGCGACGTTTACTTTTGCCCCAGGCGACGCTTAATCTTGTTCAGCCAGTAGACAGGCCGCGCAATTCGATACTGGCGGCCCCCCATGCAACCGGGCTTTCAAGCTGAGAATCCCCTCACCCGACTTGAGAACGCGGGCCGGGGTTGTGCTGCTCCACGCGATGCCTCCCTCCCTTCCCCAAACCCTGTTAACCCGCTCTATTTGTCCTTTTACCGGCCAAAACCATTCCATTTGTGTCTGGGCCAGAAACCCCTTGCTATGCTTGCTGAATTTGTGCCAGGCCCCCTTCGGGGAATCCATCGCCTGGCGCGCAAACGCAAGGAGCATCTGTGAGTACACCTGCGCCCTCCCCATTTCTCTCGTTGCGGCGCGATGCCGCCCCCCTCCGAAGGGGACGCATCGCCGAGCGCACCCTGAACCTCGGCGGCGAGGCCGAAACCTGGCGCTACGCGTATGATTCCGCAGGATGCCTTGCGCGCGTCGCCGATGGCTCGGACGGCCTGCTGGAGTCCTACCAGTATGACAGCGAAGGCCGACGCCTCGCCGACATCAACCCGCAGCGCTTCCGTGGCGAGCGGCGCTACAGCTACAACCTGGGCGACCGGCTGGGGCAGGCCGGGGCCGTTCAGTACGGCCACGACAAGGCGGGCTTCCGCAACCTGAAGATTGAGGACGACCGCGAGACGCGGTACCGCTATGAGCCCGGCGGTCTGCTCTTGGGCGTGGACCTGTCAGACGGGCGGCGCATCGACTACGTGTATGACGCCAAGGGCCAGCGCACGGAGAAGCGCATCAACGGCCGCGTGGTCGAGGCCTATCGCTGGCTCGATCCGCTGCGGCTCTCGGAATTCCACGACGGCCAGCGCTGGTGGCGGCTGGCGTACGATTCCGAGCGTCCTGGTCACGGAAGCCGCACGCCCGTTGGCGTAACGAACGGCGAGGACTCGTACTTTCTGCTCTGCGACCAGGTTGGGACGCCGCTGGCCCTTGCCACAGCAGATGGTCATGTTGTACAGACGATGCAATACGACAGCTTCGGCAACCCCCTTCGGGGGCTTCAAGGGCCTGTTCGCCTCCCCTTAGGCTTCGCGGGCGGGCTCTTTGACGGGGACACCGGCCTGACGCGCTTTGTCTGGCGCGACTACGACGCCGACACCGGGCGCTTCACTGCCCTGGACCCCATGGGCGCAAAGGGCGGCGACAACGACTGGTATGGCTACTGCGTTGATGACCCGGTCAACCGGGTGGATGCGTGGGGGCTGGAGGATGCGTGGTGGGACGGAGCTCAAAAAATCGGTGATGGCCTGGGCCAGCTCTGGGACAAGGCTCCTGGCGGCATCGGCCAAGCTGTGTCCGAAGGAACCAAGGGCGCGGGAGAAGCATTGAGCAAAACGGCCGACGCATTCGCCACGAACGATGACTTGCAGAAATACACCGGCATCGCCCTCGGCGCGGGGGCGCTGCCCATCGCCGTAGCTGGAGGCGCGGAGGTTGCGCCGATTATCGCCACGACCGTGGCGCGTAATCCGGAGAAGGTCGAGAAGGCCTATGACTTCCTGTCCGGAGCTTTCGTGCCGGGGCCGCCGCCCATGACAACTGCTGGAAAATGGGGTGGAGCCGCAGGGTATAGCTTTAACAAAATTATGGAAGAAGTGAGGGCGAGGCGATGAAGCAGGTGCCCGCTTTGGAAATCGCAATGGGTTTAACGTTTGCCTTCATGGGTTGGACAGGTGTTCATGACGGTGAGATGTACCGCTGGGGGGTTGCCATCATGTACCCCAGGATATTCGGGTGGTTGCTCATCGTGATTGGCGTGGCCATCCCTGTTGAGGTGTACCTTAGGCGGTCAAGACAAAGTAAGGATAAATAGAGATCCGTATCTGTTTAAACCAGTCCCGGCTCGGCGCTGTCACCGGGCCAGGGCTTCATTTTGAGCGACTACGACGCTGACACCGGCCGCTTCACCGCGCTGGACCCCATGGGCGCGAAAGGCGGGGATGATGACTGGTATGGCTATTGCGTTGATGATCCAGTGAACCGGGTGGACGTGTGGGGGCTGGAAAGCGAAGAAACGGAGACCATGGAACAAGGCAAGCGTGTGCTCAAATCCGGCCAACGTGGCGCGAGTATTGGCGGAACTCTGGGCTCACTCGCTGGCTCAGCCTTCGGTGTGCCCCTCCCTGGAAGAATTGCGGGAACTCTCATTGGCAGTGGCTTAGGCATGGGGACGCAGGCGGTGATTGAATACCCTCCTGTCCGAAAAAAAGTGGATGAGATTGAGGCAAAGGTCGATGAGTGGAGAGAGGATGTCTGGAACTCCATTCCGCCGGATGTGAGAGACACGATGGAGCGCACGCGTTCACTGGAAGATTACAGCACGGAATAGAGTCCCGCCCCGCCTTCACCTCGCGTGGAGGCGGGGCGTCGCGGAGGTTTCGATGAAAAGCGTTTGCGCACGGTGTGGTCAGCCATTTGAGACGCAGCGCGGCTGGATAGCGCCACTTCTTGGGGTTGTACTTGACGCTGGTGCAGCGCTTGTTGCTTTCTGGTATGGCGAATGGGTATGGGGGCTTTGCTTTCTCGCACTTGTTGCTTGGAGTGCCCGTGCGCTGTTCAACGTTGCTCCGTTTGCACCGCAGACAGTGCTGTGCGTCAAGTGCAGCCAAAACGACAAGACCGACTCACAGTTGTAAAAGAGCACAGAGCTTGCCCCATCGTTAAGCCAACCCACCGGCCTGACGCGCGCCCTATCTATTACAGGTTGGCGCGATTACGACGCCGACACCGGGCGCTTCACCGCCCTTGACCCCATGGGCGCAAAGGGCGGCGACACGGACTGGTACGGGTATTGCGTCGATGATCCGGTGAACCGGGTGGACATGTGGGGTCTGGAGGATTCGTGGTGGGACGGCTCTGGGGGCAAGATTGTCAAAAGCGGGTTGATCGGGGCTGGCACAGGCGCATATTCAGGTTTCCAGTGGGGAACGCCTCTCGGCGTACCTTGGGCTGGTGCGGCAGCTGGTGCAGTCATTGGTTCAGGTACCGGTATGCTGAAACAGACGATTTTGGAGTATCCCCCAGTCGGGGAGCGGCTTGAGGATCTGAAAGAACAGGCCCAACAGAAAGCGACAGAAATATGGAACGAAATCCCGGAGTCAACCAGGAACACATTGGAATCTATGCGGTCGCTGCAAGATTATTCCACGGAATAGCCAGCGCCTACGCATGAGGTGGCAATGAAGCGTGTCTGTGTTCGGTGTGGCAGCGAAATGCCATTTTTCAGCATGAAAGAGGTTGTCAGGCTGACAGGGCGTTTCGCCTGGGCCAGTGTCATCGTGTTTGTGGTCTCGCTCTTCTTCTCTGGCAACCTCTGGTTTGTAATTCTTGCGACACTCGTCGCGGTCGCCTGGGCTGAGCGCAGATATCACGTGAAAGGCACCAATCTGTGCCAGAAGTGTTGCGAGCAGGAACAAGTCAACAATAGCTCGAATTCAGCGACAAAGCAGTGAATGACCATCACTGGTCGCTGTCTTCAGAAAAGCGCCGCGCTGACGCCCTGCCTTAGTGGCCCGCGCCCCTACTCGCTTTTTGGGAACATCCCACTGCCCAGATGAAAGGGGCTTGCCTCCGCAAAGGCAAGCCCCTTCATCTTTCCCGTGTCGATTCCTCACGCCACCTGAACCTGCTTGACCAGCCGCAACGGTGCCTCCTGTGCGATTCCGAGCCTCGGCAGCAGCGCGGCCGCCTTTTCCGTCTCCGAGGAGTGGGGCTCGTAGTAGTTTTTTATGATCATGCGCACACCTGGTGCCGGCCAAGTGAGCGATGGCGGAAATCTCCACCTGCTTGTCGAGCATCGTCGTGATCCAAAGGTGCCGGATGTCATACGGGCAGACCGGGTACTCCAGTTCGGCGTGCTTGGGCTTGCCAGAGCCATGTTCAGGAAGTAGCACGACAAGAAGCCCACCAGACATGCGGAACAGTGAGGCGGCATTCGGCAAATGCTACAAGCTTTTCATTCCTGTTTCCGGCGCATCCCGCTCAATTGGGACCGGCGTGGCGTGGCGGCGTTTGCGGCCGTCGTGCTGTGTCTTGGACTATTCTCCTGTGCCGGATCCGCCCAGAAGAAACCACCGCCCAGGGTTATCCGCGGCGTCATCGACCTGACGGACTGGAACTTCCAGGCCGATGGCCCGGCCAAGTTGAACGGCCAGTGGGAATTCCTCTGGAACGGCCATTACGATGCCGCGCGGCCGGGCGGACTATTCCCCGCAGGTCGGCCCGACTACTTTCCGCTGCCCTCGCTGTGGGAGGGACGCACCGAACAGGGAACAGCCGTCTCGCCCCACGGCCGGGCTGTCTACGCCCTCACCGTGCGCCTGGGCAACAGCAGCGGTCCCCTGCGCCTGGACATCTCCGGCGTGCTCTCGGTCTGCCGCGTCTGGGCCGACGGCCGGCTCATCGACGCCAACGGGGAATTCGGCGGCAGCTCCTCCACAGGCATGCAGACGCAGACCGAAACGCCGCGCACGCACATCATGCTGCCGCAATTCACACCCTCCGGCCCCACAACGCACCTCGTTCTGGAGGTGTCCAACCACACCAACATCCAGGGCGGGCTGAACACGGCCATCTCCCTGGGCCAGGCGGACCAGATAGCCCGCATGGCCAGCTTCCGCTGGATTCTCGGAGCGCTCATCGGCGGAGTGCTGCTGGCCATGAGCGGGTATCACCTCATGCTATTCGCTGCGCGCCGGAAAGACCACGCCAATCTCTATTTCGGCCTGTTCTGCCTGGCCTGGTGCGTGGCCACGCTGTTCAGCCCCGGCAGCGGATTCCTCATGAACCGCCTGACAACCGCCCTCCCCTGGCGCGCGTACATTGATCTCGCCCTGCTGCCTTACGGCCTGACCAACCCGCTCATGGTCATGTTCTACAACTCGCTCTTTCCCAAACGCTGGGGCCGGGCGGTGAACGTCCTCTTCAGCGCGCTGGGCGCCGCGTTCATGCTCACCATCGCGTTTTCCCCGCCGAGCGCCTATGGCGCAGTGCCGCTGCTCTATTTTCTGGTCACCCGCACGGCCTTCCTCTACCTTTTCTGCTCCTTCGCGCTTGATTTGTGGCGGCGGGAGCCGGGCGTGGCCGTTCTTGTGCCGGGCTACCTCGCCCTGCTTTGGGCCGAGCTCAGCAAGATGCTCTTCGACCTGCACGCCACAAGCTCGGCTGGCTTCGCCCCCTATGGCATGCTGATGTTCATCGCCGCATACGCGGTGTTCATGTCCCGCCGCTTCGCGCTGACCTCCGCCAGGGCCGAACGCCTTTCGGGGGAGCTGGAGGCGTCCAACGAGCGGCTGGTGCACCTCAACCACCTCAAGGACGAGTTTCTGGCCAACTCCACCCACGAGCTCAAGACGCCCCTCGCCGGCATGGTCGGCATCTCCGAGTCGTTGCTGGCCGGATCCGGGGGGAGCCTGCCCGATGAGGCAAAGAACGCCCTGCGCATTCTGAAGCACAGCGGCAAGCGTCTTTCCAGGCTGGTGGACGATGTGCTGGACCACGCCCGGCTGGAGAACAGGGACGTGCGGCTCATGTCCGAGGCGGTGGACCTGCGGGCCGTGGTCTTGCGCGTGCTGGCCCTGGCGCACAACCTGGACGGGGATAAGGGACTCGACCTGCGCTGCCGCGTGCCAGAAGACCTGCCACCCGTGCTGGCCGATCCCGGCAGGCTGGAGCAGATCCTCATCAATCTGGTGGGCAACGCCATAAAATACACCCCCCGCGGCTGGGTGGAGGTCTTCGCCGAGCCCCAGAATGACGCCGTGCGCGTTGGCGTGGCGGATTCCGGCGTCGGCGTGCCCGAGGCCGAACGGCAGCGCATCTTCGAGCCTTACGAACAGCTTGCCGAACACGACCGGGGCGTCTCAGGCGGGGCGGGGCTCGGGCTGGCCATCAGCAAACGGCTGGTGGAGCTGCACGGCGGCGCGCTTGAATTGGACTCCGCGCCGGGCAAGGGCAGCGTGTTCACCTTCGCCCTGCCCCTGGCGGCGGAGGGCTCCGCCGGACAGCCAAAAAATCGCGCCACTGGTCCGGCCAGGACGCAACGGCCGTCGCCCGAGGCCCTGGAGGAATCCGCCGCCGTCCGGCCCGGCGAATCGTCTGAGACGCCCGGCCCGGACTATCAGGTGCTTGTGGTGGACGACGAGCCGGTGAACCGCTACGCCGTGGCCGCCTGCCTCAAAGTGGCGGGCGTCAGCGTCAAAACGGCAAAAGACGGCGCGCGGGCCCTGCGGCTGCTGGACGAGGGCGACAGGCCCGGCGTGGTGGTGCTGGACGTGATGATGCCGGGCCTGGACGGCTACGCCGTATGCCGCGCGCTGCGCCGCACGCACAGCGGCCTGGAGCTGCCGGTGGTCATGCTCACCTGCCGCAACCGCGTGGAGGATGTGGTGGAGGGCTTTGCCGCCGGGGCCAACGACTACGTGACCAAGCCCTTCTCGCGCGAGGAGCTGCTGGCCCGCGTGGACACGCAGCTGCACCTGGGCCGGGCCCACCGCGTGCTGGAGGAAAACGCCCGGCTCAAACGCGAAGTGGAGCTGCGCGGCCGCACCGTGCAGGAGCTGCGGCTGCGCCAGCTGCGTCTTTCGCGCATGCTCGACGCCATTGGCGAGGCCGTGCTCGCCGTCAACGCCAGCCGCGAGGTCGCCTTCTGCAACCGCTCGTTCGAAACGCTGCTGGGGCTGGAGGCGGCCACGACGCTGGGACGCCCCGCCGCAATGCTGCTGCGCGACCCGGACGACCCGGCCTCGCTGGCCCTGCTGGCCGCCCTGGACGCGCTGGCGGCCGGCGAACCGGCCGGGGACATCCCCGCCGTGCAGTTGCTTGGCGCGGACGGCCGGACCATGGTCTGCATCGTCAGCGCCACGTCGCTGGAGCTGGAGGAGGAGCCGCTGGCCCTGCTCAGCCTGCGCCTGCCTGGCGTGTCTGGCGGCCTGCCCGGCGAACCGGCCGGAGACGACGGCTCGGAGCCCCCCGCCGCCATGCTGCGCCGGCTGGAGGGCAACCGGCGGCGCATTCGGCGTTTGGAGGAGACGCTGCTGGCCATGGAGGACGACGGCGAGGCCCGGCGGATGGCGCTGGACGACCTGCGCACCGTCGACACCCTGCTGGAAAGCATTTCGAACCGTCTCAACGGGGGCCGCGTCGCAACCGACATCCGGGAGCTGGCCGTGGAGGCCATGCGCGCGGCGCTGGCCTGCTGGACCGCGGCCACCGGCCTGGACAAGGGCGAACTGGCCGCACGCTCCGGCCTGTGGAACGCCTACATGGAGCGCGACGGCTACCTGCGCACCCAGACGCTGGACAAGTACCTGAGCCTGGAGACCCTGCCCAAACGGCCGCGCTGGCGCAGCGTCATCGACACCATGGAGTTCGTCCTCGCCGCCTGCCCGGCCGACCTGCCCGGCCGCCTGGAGTTGCAGAAGCTTCTGACGCTGCTCATGCAACGGGTCTAAGCTTCCGTCACTCGCAGCAACCAATCGTAATTGTATATTCTTTCGTCATTTTCACGTGAATTCACGTGGAATTGCTTTGACACCTCCCCCTTATCGTATCCCATGAAGGGTAGAGTGCTCGGCTTGAATGATTGCCGGTCATCACTGTTGCCGCATGGCGGAACACGACGCTGACCGCGCATCGGATGTTCCTGGGAACACAACGGTACATAGCGACAGGGAAACAGCGCTGCCGCACACGTCACATGCACGTCACGGAAAGCCCTCTTGGCCGATGCAACGGATTTGCCACACTAAAGGAGGAAACGATGGACGACTACGACGGGTATTTGGGAGAAATACGAATGTTCGCGGGGACCTATGCCCCTGAGGGCTGGGCATTCTGTGATGGCAGCTCTCTGGACCGCGACAGCTACCAGGCCCTATTTGCACTCATCGGCGTCACTTATGGCTTCAACAGCAAGACAACATTCAAGCTTCCCGACCTTCGGGGACGCGTGCCTGTGCACACGGGAGCCGGGCACGGCCTGACGCCGCGCAGCTGCGGGAATTCTTTCGGCCAGGAGCAGGTCGAACTCCTCGAGGAGAACATCACAAGCCATACCCACCGTATTTTGTTAAGCGCCGACACCACCGCCACAAGCGCCTCCCCGAACGGGAACTATCTCGCCAACAGCGTGAATTTCAACATGTACCTGAAACCTGCGGCAGGATCCAACACGATGCTGAATTCGGAAACTTTGCCGGTGGGAAAGCGCGCGGCCGATCCTCATCAGAACATGATGCCTTGCCAATGCATCAACTACATCATCGCCCTGGAGGGATACTATCCCGCCCAGGAGGGGGAGTAGCCATGGAAGAACAGCCGTATCTCGGAGAAATCAGTGTGTTCGCCTTCACGAACATTCCCCGAGGATGGGCCCCGTGCAATGGGCAGGCGTTGTCCAAAAGCGAGTATCCGGAATTGGCGAACCTGCTGGGGGGAACGTTCGGTTCAACCGCCACCACCTTCAATCTGCCGGACCTGCGTGGGCGAGTGTCCCTCGGCGTGGAGGCGCAGACAGAACCCATGGGCCGGTCCGGCGGCGAGGAATCGGTCAATCCGCCGTCCTGCGTCCGCACCCACACACACGGTTTTTGCGCCTCGGAAAGCAAAGCGACGCAGACGGAGCTGTCGGACCACATGCTCTGCGCCATGCCCACCACGGAAACGGATCAAAAGCTGCTGTACTCACCCACGCCGCCTTCGAAAACCAATCCGAGTTCCCTGAACGCCAATTCCGTGGTCCCTACGGGCGGAAGCAAACCGCACGACAACATGCAGCCGTCCCTGGTGCTCAATTTCTGCATCGCCCTGACCGGGATCTACCCGCAAAACGCCTGACAGGAATAGGGAGAGAAACTCATGCCAACGCCATACATAGGGGAAATCCGCATGTTCGCCTTCGGCGCGACGCCGAAGGGCTGGCTGGACTGCGACGGCCGGTCGCTCCAAATCGTCAAATATACCGCCATGTTTGCCCTCCTGGGTACCCGCTTTGGTGGAGATGGCAGAGTGAACTTCTGCCTGCCGGACCTATGCGGGTGCGCCCCTCTTGGGGCGGGCGCGGGAGCCGGTCTCACCGAGCGCCAGCTTGGCCAACGGCTCGGAGAGAGAACCTTCGCGCTGTTCACCAACCACTTTCCGTCCCACTCGCACAGGGTAATGGGCATGAACGACAAGGCGGCACACCAAGAAACATCCGCCGCCGATATGTTGCTTGCCAACAGCACAGCGGGATCTGAAAAAAAACCTCTCGCAACAAATGGCTATAGCTCGGACATAGAGCACTGTGTCACGCTTGGAGAAGGCTCGTTGTCGTATTACAATTCCGAAGAAGCTTCGCACAACAACATGCAGCCGTACCTTGCGCTGCGGTTCTGCATCGCCCACGAGGGCGTATACCCCCCAAGGTCGGCAGAATAGCGGGCGCGGAAGTGAACGATCGGAGACAGCACTTGGCGGGGCTGGCGCGTGAAGCCGGAGCGGGCGGGCCGCGCGGGCTGGATTTCGCGCTGCGCGCCCTGCTCCTAGCGTGGCTGGTTCTCGGCCTTTTTCCCGCCGCCGTCTGGGCCGCCACGGAGACCTTCTCCGACGACCCCGGCTCACCGCTGGACGACGCTGGAACGAACCCCGCCACCATAAACCCGCTGGTCTATACCTACCGGGACGGCTCGCGCACGCTGATCAGCAATATCCTCTGGGCGGGGGACGCCGGCAGAGGAGGCGGCACGAATGCAGGACTCATCACCGCCAATGACGGCTCCCTCTACGGACGCGAGCTCACCATCACCAGGAACGGGGGCGGGGCGTTCAACTTCCAGGGCATCGACCTCGCCAACTATTCCGGGTCCCTCTCCGTGACCTTCCAGGGCTACAACGGCGCCACACCGATCTATAACAGCGGCCCGGTGACCATCTCAGCCCTTGCCGACCAGTGGAGGACCTACGCGCCGGCTTCGGCCTGGACCGGCGTGACCGAGGTGCGCATCACCGCAAGCACAGACGTAACCTTCGATCCCTTTATCGACAACGTCGTCTATGACCTTTCGACCGCCACCACCAACGCCGCCACGAGCGTCACCGCCACCACGGCCACGCTCAACGGCACGGTGAACCCCGCGGGCGACAGCGCCACCGTCACCTTCGACTACGGCACAACCACCGGCTATGGCAGCTCGGCCACGGCGACGCAAAGCCCGGTTTCCGGCTCCAGCGACACGGCGGTCTCCGCGGCGTTGACAGGACTTGCCTGCGGCACAACCTACCATTACAGGGTGAGCGCGGCCGGCTCCATAACGGTGAACGGCGCGGATGCGACCTTCTCCACCACTGCCTGCAACACCGTGCCGACATTCATCGGCGGCACGACGACCTTGAACGTGCTGCAGAACGCCAGCGCCACGGACGTGAAGAGCCTGCTGCACGCAAGCGACAGCGATTCCAGCCAGACGCTCACCTGGACCCAAAACGCGGCCCCAAGCCACGGCACACTCGTCATCAGCAGCGCCACGGCCAGTTCCGGCGGCACGGACATCACTCCCGGCGGCACCATCACCTACACCCCGGCCAGCGGCTATACCGGCGCGGACAGCTTCGCCGTGCGGGTGAGCGACGGCACGGACGCCAGCACCCGCACCATCACCGTAGCGGTGAAGAGCCCGCAGACCATCACCTTCGGCAATCCCGGCGCGCAAAATTTCGGCACCACGCCAACGCTTTCAGCCACGGCCAGCTCCGGCCTCACGGTGAGCTTCACCTCCGCCACCACCGGCGTGTGCACCGTCACCACGGGCGGAGCCCTGACCTTCGTCACCACCGGCACCTGCACCATCAACGCCGACCAGGCGGGAGACGGCACCTACGCCGCCGCGCCCCAGGTGAGCCAAAGCTTCGCCGTGAACGCCGTGGTCCCCGGCGCGCCCACCATCGGCACGGGCATCGCCGGCGACCAACAGGTTTCGGTGGCGTTCACTGCGCCGGCATTCACCGGCGGCGCGGCCATCACAGGCTACACGGCCACGTCCAGCCCGGGCGGCAAGACGGGCACGGGCGCGACAAGCCCCATCACCGTCACCGGCCTGACAAACGGCACGGCCTACACCTTCACGGTAACCGCCGCCAACTCCGTCGGCACGGGGGCGGCCTCGGCCGCGTCCGCCAGCGTGACGCCAAAGGCCGGCCAGAGCATCACCTTCGCCAATCCGGGCACCCAGGTCTTCGGCACCTCGCCCACGCTTACGGCCACGGCGACCTCGGGCCTCGCAGTGAGCTTCAGCTCATCCACCACGGGCGTGTGCACCATCACCGGCGCCGGCGCCCTCACTTTCGTCAACACAGGCACCTGCACCATCAACGCCGATCAGGCGGGGGACAGCGCCTACCTCGCGGCCACAACGGTCACACGCAGCTTCACCGTTTCCGGCCCGACCGTCTCCCTCTCGCCCACCAGCCTGTCCAGCGCGACCATAAGCACGGCCTACAGCCAGACCCTGACCGCCAGCGGCAGCACCTCGCCCTACACCTTCGCCGTCACCAGCGGCAGCCTGCCCGCCGGGCTCTCGCTCTCCTCCGCGGGCGTGCTTTCCGGCACCCCGACTGCCGAAGGATCGTTCTCCTTCACCGTGACGGCCACGGACAGCAGCGCCAGCCACTTCACGGGCAGTCAAAGCTACACCCTGGCGGTGAACGCGCAGACGCCCGTGGCGGGCGCCGTCAGCGCCACAGTGACCTACAACAGCGCGGCCAACGCCATTGCGCTCAACATCACCGGCGGCACGGCCACCAGCGTCGCCGTGGCCAGCGCGGCCAGCCACGGCGCGGCAACGGCCAGCGGCACAAGCATCACCTACACGCCCGCAAGCGGCTATTGCGGCACGGACAGCTTCACTTACACAGCCACCAACAGCGGCGGCACCTCCGCGGCGGCAACAGTCAGCATCACCGTCACGTCGCAAGCGCCCGTGGCCGGCGCGGTCAGCGTCACGGTGCTGGCGGGCAGCACGAACAACGTCATCCCCCTGAGCATCACCGGGGGCGCGGCCGCCAGCGCCGCCGTGGCCAGCGCCGCCAGCCACGGCACGGCAACGGCCAGCGGCGCACGCATCACCTACACGCCAACGACGGATTACACCGGCGCGGACAGCTTCACCTACACGGTCACCAACAGCGGCGGCACTTCCCCCGCCGCAACGGTGTCCATCACCGTGCAGGCCCGCATCAACCCCGCCAAGGACTCGGCCGTGCAGGGCGTACTTGACTCCCAGGCGAGCACGGCCAACCGCTTCGCCAAGGCGCAGATCAGCAACTTCCAAACACACCTGGAAAGCCTGCACGCCCGGCCGCAGGCACCGGACCAATCCGGGCAGGGCGCGGGCAAAGGAACGCTGTCGCGCGTCAAGTCGGCCGGCAAACGCACCGCCACGACCGCGCCGGGGCTGACCGCCGGCGCCGCGGGACAAGGCGGCGACGCGACGGCCGCCTCGGGCTCCTCCATGGCGGCCGCCACGGACACGGGCGGGCTCCTCGGCAAATGGGATCTCACCTCCATTCTCCTGACGATGGCCAAGAACGCCAAGAGCGGCTCAAACGTCTGGCCCTGGAAGAGCCTGAACCTGGACAGCAAAAGCGAGGATCCCATGGGCATCGGCATGTCCGTGTGGACGGGCGGCACCATCACCATCGGGCACAGCCATGACAGCGACGCGCGCTTCACCACCTCGGGCGTCTCCATGGGCACGGATTTCCGCGTCAACGACGCGCTGGTCCTGGGCATCGGCGTCGGCTATGGGCATGAGCACGAGACCATCGGCGACGACGGCACGGAAAACAACGGGGACAGCTACGGCGTGATGCTCTATGGAAGCCTTCAGCCCCTGGATGGCTTCTTCCTGGACGGTCTGGTGGGCGTGAACCGCCTGGACTTCGACGTGCAGCGGTATTCGCCTGGCGCGGGCGGCTACGCCCAGTCGCAGCGCAAGGGCACGCAATGGATCGGCTCGGTGGGCGGCGGCTATGAATTCAAGACCGCCTCGGTGCTCCTTTCCCCCTATGTCCGGCTCGACCTTGCCTCCACGCACCTGGACCGCAGCGCGGAAAGCGGTGCGGGAACTTACGACCTGGTCTATTTCAAGCAGGATATCTCAAGCACCAAGGCGGCGCTGGGCCTGCGGAGCTCCTACCTGTACGAGCGTGAGAGCTTCTCGGCCAAACCGTTTGTGCGCATTGAATACCAGCGCGACTTCTCCAACAGCGGCGTGGCCGCCATGGCCTATGCAGACCAAGTGTCCACCGGCGCGAACTACCAGTACAGCCTGGGCGTAACGGACAAGAACAGCCTCGTTCTGGGCGGCGGCGCGGACATGCAGTTCTTCGAGGACTGGCAGCTGGCGTTCGAATACCGCAACACCAGCGGCTCCGACACGCGGATGCAAACCTTCAGCGCGCTGCTGCGCAGGTACTTCACCTTCTAGCCGAAGCGCACATCTGGACCAGGTCTTGGGCATACCTCCATGCCCGGACACGCGCGCCTCCCAGCCAAGCTGGCGAACGAAGCCGCTGGCCTTGCCGCCCCGCCCGCGCGGGGGGAGTTTTTTTGTGGCAGGGGCGGATGCCGCTTCTCAGCGCACCTCCCGGGACGGCTCCTCGGCGGCAGTGTTCGACAACAACCGGCACAGGGTGCGCAGCAAGCCGCCCAAGGGGACGCTTTCGCGCATTTCGCCCGCTTCGCGCGCCTCCAGCATCTGGCCCAACTCATACAGCGTCTGGTCGATGCGGAAGGTGCCGAGCACCAGGTCCAGGCCAGCCGCGCTTGGCGGCAGAAGCTGCGCCCCAACAGCAGCCTCCAGGTAGCTTTGCAGAAAGTGGCCGGCCATGCGCCGCCGCCAGTGCTCCGCCCAGTCCCGCAGGAATTCCGCGTCCTCCGACCGGCCCAAGGCCGGGGCGCCCAGCACGGCCTCAACCACCAGCGTCAGCGAGCCGAGCAGATCGCACACGTCGCGCAGGGGCGAACGCTTGAGCCGCCGCGCCGAAAGCGAGCGGGTGGTGCGGCCCTCGAAGTCCACAATCATGAAGTCGCGCCCGGTGAACAGCAGATGCCGCAAATCGTATTCGCCGTGGACCCGGATTTTGAGCCCGCCCACCGGGGTGTCGCGGAAGGCGAGAAGCCGCTCGGTCAGGCGGTCGCGCAGGGCGAGCGCCTGTTCCGCCAGTCGGGCCTCCTCCGGCGGCAGCGTTTGCCGGGCCAGCTCCAGCTGGTCCAGAATGCGCCGCGTTTTTCCGAAAATGTCCTGATACACCGCCCGGCTGTACGCCTTGTCAAAGGGCTCCGGCGCAAAGCCAGGGTCATCCGTGGGTCGGGCCAGCACCGCGTGCATTTCCGCCGTGCGCCGCCCGATGAGAGCCATGGCCGAGAGCGCCATTTCGTCCGGCACGCGCCTATCGGGCGCAGGCCCAACCGGCTTCTGCTCCGTGGGCGCCTGCTCGCGCGCGGCCAAGGCATGATTGAGGAACAGGCCCAGCGCCGTGGCGCACAGGTCCCAGGCCGTGGAGTCGCTGGGCACAAAGCGGCGCATCATGGCCACCACCACGCTGTCACCGCCGGAGCGTTCGTACCGCAGCGCGCCCAAAAACTCCGGCGTGTGCGCGAACCCGGCCTTCTCCGTCAGGTGGCGCAGCACTTCCAGGTCGGGGTCGCCCCCCTCGGCCGTGCGCCGAAATATTTTGAGCAGCACGCGGCGGCCATAAACAATAAGCGTGTTATCCGAAGCTCCGGGCAAAAGCTCCAGCTCCAGCCCCTTGGCCGCAAGTTCGCGCAGCGGCTTTTCCCAGCCGCGCCTGCCGTGGGAGACCACGAACTCGCCAAGCCTGCCGGCAATGCGCCTGCGCCGGGCAAACAACCGCAGCAGGCCAGTATGCGCAATTTGCGCCAATCCGCCCTCCACCAGCGCGCCTTCCAGGGGTTCGGCCTCGGCATCCGCCGCCGCGCCCCCCTGGGCTGGCGGACCGGCCAGGGCGCACACATAGCGCCCGGGCTCGTCGCGCTCCACGCGCCGGGCCTCGTCCATATCCGCATACGAAAGCAGCAGCGTGCCGGCTTCGCCGCCGGCCGCGCCCTTGGTCTCCAGCACGCAAAGCCACGCCGGGGACTCGGCCGTGCCCACGGGCAGGGCGTCCAACAGGCTGGTGGAGACGATCTGGCGGCCGTGGCCGGCCAGTTCGGAGCGCCGGCTCAAAAACTCCGGTAAAATGACGCGTTGCAGCTGGGCCTTGATTCTGGTGTCCAGAAAACGCCAGCCTGCGGAGCCCTGGCGGCGCAGCACCTGCCGGGGCGCTTCCGGCCTGCCGGGCTCTCGCCGGGTGTGCAGCTCCAGCACGTAATATCCGTGCGGCCCCAGGGTCAGGGGATAGGGATCGGTCCCGATGACGGGAAAGGGCGAGCGGCCGAAAACCTCCACAGGGCTGCCGCCGGCGTGGGGCGAAAGGTCCAGGCGGATGGCCTGGGCGTGGCGCGAGAGATTCACCACCACCAGCAGGCATTCGCCATCCAGCGTGCGCTCGTAGGCCAGCACCTTGGACGAGTCCTGGCGGAGCATGCGCATGGAGCCGCGTCCCAGGGCGCGGTGCCGCCGGCGCAGGCCGATGAGCTGCTTCATCCACCACAACAGCGAGGACGGGTTGCGCTGCTGGTTCTCCACGTTCACGGCCTGGTAGTGGTATTCCGGGTCGATGACCACGGGCAGGTAGAGCCGTTGCGGATTGACGCGCGAGAACCCGGCGTTCTTGTCCGGGCTCCACTGCATGGGGGTGCGCACGCCGTCGCGGTCGCCCAAATAGTAGTTGTCGCCCATGCCGATCTCGTCGCCGTAGTAGATGACGGGCGAGCCGGACATGGTCATGAGCAGCACGTTCATCAGCTCAATCTTGCGGCGGTCGTTTTTAAGCAACGGGGCCAAACGGCGGCGGATGCCCAGGTTGATGCGCGCGCGGCGGTCGCGGGCGTAGACCTGGTACATGAAGTCCCGCTCCTCCTCGGAGACCATCTCCAGGGTCAGCTCGTCGTGGTTGCGCAGAAAGATGGCCCACTGGCAGTTTTCCGGGGCCTGCGGGGTCTGCTCCAGAATATCCATAACCGGCGCGCGGTCCTCCATCTCCAGGGCCACGAACAGGCGCGTCATGAGCGGAAAGTGGAAAATCATCTGGCTCATGTCGCCCGCGCCAAAATAGCGGGCGGCGTCTTCCGGCCACTGGTTGGCCTCGGCCAGGAGCATGCGGCCCGGATGCTTCGCATCCACATGGGCGCGCAGACGCTTGAGCAGGGCGAAGGTCTCGGGCAGGTTCTCGCAGTTGGTGCCCTCGCGTTCGTACAGGTAGGGCACGGCGTCCAGGCGCAGCCCGTCCACGCCCATGCCCAGCCAGAAGTCCACAATGCGCAGCAGCTCGGCCAGCACCTGCGGGTTGTCGAAGTTCAAATCCGGCTGGTGGGAATAGAAGCGATGCCAGTAGTAGGCGTTGGCCTCATGGTCCCAGCTCCAATTGGAGTGCTCGGAGTCATTGAAGATGATCCGCGTGCCCGCGAACTTGGCCGGGGTGTCGCTCCAGACATAGAAATCGCGCTCCGGCGAGCCGGCCGGGGCCTTGCGCGCACGCTGGAACCAGGCGTGCTGGTCCGAGGTGTGGTTGAGCACCAGTTCGGTGATGACCCGGATGCCCCGGCGGTGCGCCTCGCGCAGGAAGGACCGGAAGTCCGCCAAGGTGCCGTAAGCCGGGTGGATGCCGCAGTAATCGGCGATGTCGTAGCCGTCGTCGCGCAAGGGCGAAGGATAGAAAGGCAAAAGCCACAGGGCGGTCACGCCCAGGTCCTGCAGGTAGTCCAGCTTGCCTTTAAGACCCAGGAAATCGCCGTGCCCGCTCTGGTTGGAGTCGAAAAACGAGCGCACATGCACCTCGTAGATCACCGCATCCTTGTACCAGGTGGGGTCGGTCTGCTCGAACGCCTGCCTGTCCGCGTTTTTTGGCCGTGTGGTCTTGGCTTTCATTTTCCTCCAAAAAAACAATGGGTAGAGGCGATGTCATGGGGAATTGACCTCAAGCGTAGCATATCCGGCGCGCGGGCACCATACGGCGCGCAACTCCTCGCACGCAGGACTCCGCTCTCCAAAAATGTCGGTCCCAAATTGCAGGTGTTCCCAGGAAAATCCGTTGGAATCCCACGCCGGAAGCGAACATCCGCGGGACACTGTGCAGAGCGCGTGCCAGAGCGGCCGGCGCAAACGCGGCCCTGGACCGCGGCGCAATGCTTTACTCATTCAAGCCCTTGCCGTATTCATCCACAGATTGTTCCCACGCCGGGGCTGCGGGGAGGCCTCCCGCTCCACCGCCTGACCAGTCCCCCCCAACCCGCCGCGCCCCGGGCCGGAAACAAAACGCCATGAACGACGCCACTGCTGACCGCGCCACCACACGCCATCTTTCCTTTTCGCGCCTGCTGTTCCAGCTTGCGGCGCTGGCCACGGCGGTCGCCTGCCTGACGCCGCTCACCCCCGTCATGCCCGCCGGAGGTGTGGACCCCTCCTGGGCTTATGCCCTGAACGAGGCCGTCGCGCGCGGGCTGGTCTTCGGCCGAGACATCATCTTCACCTTCGGTCCTTACTCCTTCCTCTACTCGTGGGTGTACCACCCGGCCACAAGCGCCTTCGCCCTGGGCGGCGGGCTGCTGCTGGCGCTGGCCTTCGGCGCGTGCCTCATTCTGCTGGCGCAGGACAAGGGGCTGGCCTGGGGACTGGCCCTCTGCGCCGCAATCGCCGCGCTTGCGCCCGCCAATGGCGTCATTCTGTTCCTGCTGCCCATCGCCACCGCGCTAACGGCCGCTCAGACGGCGTTCGGGCGCAAGCGAGGACTGGCGCGCGCCCTTTGCCTTGGGCTAGCCTGGGCGGCTCTTGGGCTGCTGCTGCTGGTAAAGGGCACGCTGCTGCCCGTGTGCCTCGGCGTGGCGGGGCTGTGCGCTGCATTGTTCCTGCTGCACCGGCGCTGGGTGCTGGCGCTGTTCTGCCTGGTCCTGCCGGTGCTCTCCGCGCTGTTCTTCTGGCGGCTCATCGGACAGCCGCTGGACGCCCTGCCCGGCTACCTCGCAGGAATCCTGCAAATCGCCGCCGGCTACAACGAGGCCATGATCAATCTGGGAGACGTCAAGGAGACCATCCTGATGTTGCTGGGCTTCGCGGCGCTGCTGCACTGGCTGCTGCGCAAAGCCACAGCGGCGAGAGGCCTCAAGCTGTTCCTGCTGCTGCTGTTCGCGGGATACTTCTTCGTCAGCTTCAAAAGCTCGGTGGTGCGCCACGACTTCCACGTCATCATCGGCGCGCACACGTTGGTGCTGGCGGCCATACTCCTGCGGCTCATGACCGAGGGGCGGCAGTTCGTCCGGGTGCTGGTCTTCGCCGCGCTGGTCTGCCTGTTCATCGACTTCCATTACGCCTTCAACCCGCTTGCGGGCGTTCCCACCCTCTATGCCTCGGCCTGGAAGGGCCTGGGCGAGCGTCTCTCCGGGGGCGACGCCCTCGCCGAACGCTTCAACGCCTCGGTGCGGGCCGTGCGCGAAAAGACCCCGCTGCCCCGCGCGGAGGGTACGGCGGACATCTACCCCACGGACCAGGCGCGGCTCATCGCCTCGGGCAACGGCTGGTCGCCGCGCCCGGTGTTCCAAAGCTACTCGGCCTACACCAAGGTGCTGGCGGAAAAGAACCGCGACCATTTGCTCGGCCCGCGCGCGCCGCAGACCGTTTTCTTCCAGGTGGCCGCCATCGACCGCCGGGTGCCGCCAATCGAGGACGGGGCAAGCTGGCCGGCGCTGCTGGCGCACTACAGGCCCGGCGGTTTCGCAAACGACTATCTGGTGCTGCGGCGCATTGACGCGGGAACAACGGACGCCGACGCGGCGGCACCCAGCCCTCTTGGCGGCGGCCGCGTGCAGCTCGGCGACGAAGTGCCCGTGCCGGCCTCGCCGGGGCCGGTGTTCGTGACCATCAACCTGCGGCCAACCATCGGCGGACGGCTCATCAACCTGCTGTACAAGTACAACCGCCTGCGCTTCAGCGTCATGCTGGAAAACGGGCAAAAGCGGGAGTTCCGGTTCCAGCCGGTCATGGGCAGGGGCGGATTCGTCATTTCGCCGTTCATCGAAAACGCGCAGGACTTCGCCGGCCTGTACACGGACGCCCCGTCGCTGCGGGGCCTGCGGGCCAAAAGCTTCGCCGTTTCCGCAGAGGGCGGCTGGAGCCTGCAATGGCGCAGCGGATACGACGTGACCTTCAGCGCGGTTCCCGTAGCCGGCCGGCAATAACGCGCAAAGCGACCCGCCAACCGCTTCCATAAGCGAGCAGGCCGGCAAGCCGGCGGGCCAAGCGACGGTTGCGGAACCGGCCCCGTATCGGCTAAAGAAATGGGTTGGACGAAAACGGTTCCGCCGGGCGGACCCCCCTTTTCTCGCGCCGTGGCGTCCCTCACTCAAAAAAGGTAGCGCATGCCAAAGCTTGGTGCCTATATTCGGTTGTTACGGCCCAAGGAATACGTCAAAAATCTGTTCGTGTTCTTTCCGCTGTTCTTCGGCGGGGGCATGACCCGCCCGGAGCTGCTGCTCGCCGGGGGGCTGGCCTTTGCGGCGTTCTGCCTGGCCGCGAGCGCCATATACATCCTGAACGACTCCCTTGACCGGGAAATGGACCGCAACCACCCGGTTAAGTGCCGGCGGCCCATCGCCAGCGGCGAGGTGCCTCTCGCCGCGGCGGCGGTCATCGGGGCGGCGCTGGCCTGCGGGGCTGTGGCCCTGGCCTGGGCGAACGGTTTTCTGCCGCCCCTGGGCGCGTATCTGGCCCTCAACGTGGTCTATTCGCTCTACGCCAAGCACGTCTCCATCCTCGACGTGAGCTGCGTTGCCGCTGGCTTTGTGCTGCGCGTGCTGGCCGGAACCCAGGCCACGCATTACGTCACCAGCTCCTGGCTGGTGCTCATGGTCTTTCTGCTCACGTTGTTTCTGGCGCTCAGCAAGCGCTGGGACGATCTCTCCCTGCAGGACCGCGAGCCGGAACGCGGCATGGTGCGCCGGTGCGCCGCGCAGTACAGCAAGCAGTTCATCCTCTCGGCCATCACCCTGCTTTCAACGGCGAACACCGTGTGCTACATCATGTACACGCTTTCCCCGGAGGTGCGCGCGCATCTTGGCTCGGAGCATGTCTTTCTCAGCGCCTTCTGGGTCATCATCGGTAACCTGCGCTATTTGCAGATCGTCCTCGTTAGCGACGACTCCGGCTCGCCCACCAAGGTCATGCTGCGCGACACGTTCATCCAATGCGCCGTGTGTTGCTGGGTGCTGCACATGGCCATACTCATCTACCTGAAGTGAGCATCATGACGCTGAATCACACCGATATGCTGGTCATCACCGGCGCGGCAGGCCTCGTCGGCCAGAACCTCGTGGCCGAGCTGCTGCGCCAGGGCTACACGAACCTCGTCGCCCTGGACAACCACGCGGGCAACCTGGCCATTCTGCAGCGCCTGCACCCCCAGGTGCGCTGCGTCCACGCGGATTTGAGCGAGCCCGGCCCCTGGGAGGACGCCCTGGCCGGCGCGGCGCGGCTGTTCCTGCTCCAGGCGCAGATAACCAGCGCGGACTGGGCGCCCTTCCAGCGCAACACACTGGACGCCACCAAGCGGGTCATCGCCGCCGCCCAAAAGCACGCCGTGCCCTTCACCGTGTTCGTGGGCTCGTCCGTGGTCAACTCCGTGGCCGACGACAACTACACGCGCTCCAAGCGCGGACAGGAAGCGCTCATGGCCGCCTCCGGCCTGCCCCACTGCGTGGCGCGGCCCACGCTCATGTTCGGCTGGTTCGACCCCAAGCATCTGGGCTGGCTTTCGCGCTTCATGGCCAAAACGCCGGTGTTCCCCATCCCCGGCAGCGGGCGCTTTTTGCGCCAGCCGCTGTACGTGCTGGACTTCTGCCGCGTGCTCATCCGCTGCGCGGAAATGGCCCCAAGCGGCGCGGCGTACGACATCGTGGGCCAGGAGGACGTGACCTACGTGGACATCGTGCGCAGCATCCGCCGGGCCAAGGGCCTGCACACCCTGCTGGTGCACCTGCCCATTTGGTTCTTCCGCCTGCTCATGCGCACCTACGCCCTGCTGCTGCCCAATCCGCCCTTCGTGGCCGACCAGCTCGACGCCCTCACCGCGGGCGACTACTTCCGGGGCATCAGCATCAAGGAGACCTTCGGCGTCACGCCCACGCCCTTCGCCCAGGCCATCACCGAGACCTTCACCCACCCGGTGTACAGCGCCGTGGTGCTGGAGCGCTGGACGTGAGAAGCGTCGCCGTCATCGGCGCGGGGCCCATGGGCCTTGCCACCGCGCACCGCCTGCTGCGCGCCGGCGTGCGCGCCCATGTGTACGAGGCCGACGACCGGCCCGGCGGCATGTCCGCCAGCTTCGACTTCGACGGCCTGGCCCTGGAGCGCTACTATCACTTCATCAATCTGCCGGACGAACAGCTTTTTGCCCTGCTGCGCGAGCTGGGCCTGGAGGACAAGCTGCGCTGGAGCGCCACGCGCATGGGCTTCTTCCGTCTGGACACCGCAGGCATTCCCCGGCTGCGCCGCTGGGGCAACCCCGTGGCCCTGCTGCGCTTTCCGGACGTGTCCCTCGTCACCCGCCTGCGCTACGGGCTGCACGCCTTTTCCTGCAAGTTTCTGAAGGACCTGACCCCGCTGGACGATGTGGCCGCCGACGACTGGTTCCGCCGCTGGGAGGGTCGGGAAGGCTACGACGTGCTGTGGCGCTTTCTGTTCGAAAAAAAATTCTTCCACCTCAGCACGCCGCTTTCCGCCGCGTGGATCGCCTCGCGCATCCGCCGGGTGGCCAACTCCCGGTCCAGCCTCATGGAGGAGCGCCTGGGCTACCTGGAGGGCGGCACCAGCGTGCTCATCGACGCGTTGGCGCGCGGCATCGAGGGCCTGGGCGGGACGTTGCGGCTGAACGCCCCGGTGCGCCGCGTGGCCGCGCGGCCCGGCGGCGGCGTGAGCCTACAGGTCGGCGGAGAGACGCTGGACTACGACGCGGCCATCAGCACCATTCCCTTGCCCTACGTGCCCGCCCTGGCCCCGGACCTGCCCAAGGCCTACGCCGAACGCGTGCGCCGCGTGCGCAACGTGGGCTGCGCCTGCGCGCTCTTCCGGTTCGACAGGCCGCTGACGGACAACTTCTGGCTCAACGTGGACCTGCCCGGCTTCGACGCGCCGGGGGTCATTGAGTACAGCAACCTGCGCGCCACCAGGGAATGGGGCGGCGACGGCATCGTCTACGTGCCGTTCTACATGCCGCACGATCACCCCAACTGGACCCGGCCGGACGCCGAGCTGCTGGACATGGCCCGCGCCGCGCTCGTGCGGATCAATCCCGCCGCACGCGAACGCCACGCCCGGGTGTTCCGCTACGAGTACGCCCAGCCCGTGTGCCCGCCGGGCTTCCGGCACGTGCTGCCGCCATATGAAACCGGCCTGCCGGGCTTTTTCGCGGCCGACACCACCCACTCCTTCCCCGAGGACCGCTCCATCAACGAGAGCGTGCGCATAGGCGGCGAGCTGGCGCTGCTGGCGGGCGCGCAACAATGAGCGTGGAGCGGGAATGCGCCTGCGGCCGGGCTGCGGCCGGCCCCCTGCGCCGGCTGTTGCGCCAGTATTGCAGCGCCCAGTTCCTCAAGTTTCTGGCCGTGGGCGGCACGGCCGCCTTGCTGCACTGGCTGGCGCGCATCGGCCTGAGCTGCTTCTTGCCCTTCGCCTGGGCCGTGGCGTACGCGTATTGCGTGGGCATGGCCGTGGCCTTTGAGCTGAACCGCCGCTATGTCTTTCCGGCTTCGGCCCGGCCCATGTTCAAGCAGGCCCGGGATTTCGTCCTCATCAACGTGGGCTTCTTTCCCGTGGTCTGGCTGGCCTCCCTGGGATTCCGGACCGTGCTGGAGCACATCGGGCTGCGGCATTTCGTCAACGAGCTGGCCCACGGCGCGGCCATATCCATACCGGTGTTCGCAACGTTTTTGATGTATAAATTCTGCGCATTCAAGGACAAATAGGGCAAATGAGCATGGAATCAGGCCAAGACATCGCCACCCTGTACCGTAACCGTTTTGAGGAAGCCTCGCTGGGCCGCAAGCGCGACATATGGCGCGCCCTGTGCCGGCACTTCCTCCAGCGCTTCGTCCACCCGGGCGACACCGTGCTGGACATCGCCTGCGGCTACGGGGAGTTCATCAACGCCATCCAGGCGCGCCACAAGATCGCCGTGGACATCAACGCCGACGCGAAACGCTTTCTGGCGCCGGACGTCGACTTCCGCCTCCAGCCGGCGACAACCGTGGGAGCCCTGGGCGAGGGCGTGGCCGACGTGATCTTCTGCTCGAATTTTTTGGAGCACCTGCCCGACAAGCCGGCGCTGGACGATCTGCTGGGGCAGATTGCGCGGGTGCTCAAGCCGGGCGGAAGACTGCTCATCCTGGGCCCCAACCTGCGCTATCTGCCGGGCCGCTACTGGGACTTTTACGACCACAGCCTGGGGCTGACGCATCTTTCCCTGTGCGAGGCGCTGGAGCTGCAAGGCTATGCCGTCGACGCCTGCATCGACCGTTTTTTGCCCTACACCACCAAGACCGCGCTGCCCACGCACCCGCTGCTGGTGCGCCTGTACCTGCTGTTTCCCCCGGCCTGGCGGCTGCTTGGACGCCAGTTCTTCATCGTCGCCAGCCCCAAAAAGGCCGGCGGCGCAACCACACAGGAGGCGGGCGCGACATGCGCATAACGAACTGGGGCAAGTATCCCGTTGCGGAGAGCACTCTTGCCGCGCCGCGCAGCCAGGCCGACACGGCGCAGCTGCTGCGCGGGGCGGACACCGCCATTGGCCGGGGCATGGGCCGCTGCTACGGCGACAGCTCGCTGGCCGAACCGCTTATTATCTCCTCGCGCCGGCTGGACCGCATGCTCGACTTCAACCCGGCCACGGGCAGGCTCGCGGCCGAGGCGGGCGTGACCCTCTCCGAGATTCTGGACGCCTTTGCGCCGCGCGGCTGGTTCCCCCCGGTGACGCCGGGCACGCGCTTCGTCAGTCTGGGCGGGGCCATAGCCTCCGACGTGCACGGCAAAAACCACCATGTGTCGGGCTGCTTCGGCCAGCACACGGCCTGGGTGGACCTCGTCACCGCCGGGGGCGAAACGGTGCGCTGCTCGCCCGAGCTGGAGCCGGAGCTTTTCGCCGCCACGCACGGGGGCCACGGCCTCACGGGCTTCATCGCCCAGGCCGCGGTGGACCTCGTGCCCATCCAGTCCGCCTACATCCGCCAGGAAACCGTCAAGGCGGCCAACCTGGGCGAAATCATGGACGCCTTCGAACAATCCGGCGGGTGGACGTACTCCGTGGCCTGGATCGACTGCGCGGCGGCGGGCAGCGGCCTGGGACGCTCGGTGCTCATGCGCGGGGAGCACGCCCGGCCCGACGAATTGGGCAAACTGCCGGCCAAGCTCCGCGCCGCCCCGCTCACCCTGCCCCCGGCCCACACCCTCTCCATTCCCGTGGACTTCCCGTCCTTCGTGCTCAACCCCTGGTCGGTCAAGGCCTTCAACATGCTCTATTACGGCAAGGCCCACTCGGGCGTGTCGGAATCCATTGTGCCCTACACCACGTTCTTCTACCCGCTGGACGCGGTGAACGAGTGGAACCGCATCTACGGCAAGCGCGGCTTCACGCAGTATCAGTTCGTCATCCCCAAGGAGGCGGGCCGGGCCGGGCTGGAAAAGATCCTGGCGCGCATCGCCGCCTCTGGCCTGGGCTCGTTTCTGGCGGTGCTCAAGCTCTTCGGCCGGCAGGACCACCCCAAGGGCAACATGTCGTTCCCCATGGAGGGCTACACCCTGGCCCTGGACTTCCCCATCGGCGAAAAACTGTTCCCCCTGCTCGACACGCTGGACGCCATGGTGCTGGACTATGGCGGCCGGCTGTACCTGACCAAGGACGCCCGCATGTCTGCGGAAACCTTCCGGCGCGGCTACGGCGCGCTGTTGGACGACTTTCTGGCGGTCAAGCAGCGCTGGGATCCCCAGTGGCGGCTGCAATCACTGCAATCCAGGCGGCTTGGACTCGCCCGGCAAGGAGGCATGTAATGCGCGCCATCGTCATTCTCGGAGCCACATCGGACATCGCCCGGGCCACGGCGCTGGCCTTTGGCCAGGCGGGCTGGCAGCCCATTCTCGCCGGGCGCGACATTGAGGCCGTGGGCCGCGTGGCCGGTGACCTCTCCGTGCGCCTGGGCCGGCCAGTGCCCGCTCTGGTCTTCGACGCGGCGCAGCCCGAGACGCACAGGGCGTTCTGGGAGAATTTGCCGGGACCGCGACCGGACGCGCTTTTCTGCGCAGTGGGCCTGCTGGGCGACCACGAGGCCACGCGGCACGACCCGGATCTGGCCCAGCGCATCGTGACGGCCAACTTCACCGGCCTGCTGGGGGTGTTCGCCCTGGCCGCGGACGAATTCGAACAGCGGGGCAAGGGCCTGCTCATCGGCATCAGCTCCGTTGCGGGCGACCGGGGCCGTGCGCATAACTACATCTACGGCGCGGCCAAGGCCGGGTTCACGGCCTTTCTCTCCGGCCTGCGGCAGCGCCTTTCGCGCTCCGGTGTGCGCGTGGTGACGGTCAAGCCGGGCTTTGTGAACACCGCCATGACCGAGGGCAAGGCGCTGCCCAAGGCGCTCACCGCCTCGCCGCAGGAGGTGGCCAAGGCCATTGTTGCCGTGGCCGAAAAAGGCGCGGAGGTCATCTACGTCAAGCCCGTGTGGCGGCTGATCATGCTCATCATCCGCCACATGCCCGAGTCGATCTTCAAGAAGATGCGTTTCTAGAGGCCGGCGCAAAGGGAGCCCCATGCACTACGCCTACGTCGTCACGCCGTTTTGCGCCTGGCTCGCCGCCGGGGTGCTGAAGTTCTGCATCAACAGCCTGCGCGCGCGGCGGCTGGCCTTCGACCTCATCGGCTACGGCGGGCTGCCGAGCAACCACAGCGCCATCGTGGGCAGCATGTGCACGCTCATCGCCCTGCGCGAGGGGCTCGATTCGCCAGCCCTGGGCGTGGCGCTGACCTTCGCCTTCATTGTACTTTTGGATGCCACGAGCCTGCGCGGCCACGTGGGCAGGCAGGCCCGGGCCATCAACGCCCTGCGGGCCACTGCGGGCGAACCCGCGCGCCTGCGCGAGCGCATCGGCCACACGCCCCTTGAGGTGGCCTGCGGCCTGACCGTGGGGGGGCTGGTCGGGTTCGCGGCGTCGCTCCTGCGCTGAGACGGTAAAAATCCCGGCACGGGGAAACGGCTCTGGCCGCTGACGAACGCCCTACTTGAGATCCGCCGCGTTCTCCAGCACCTTGCGCACGGCCGCCACAAAGTCGTCCACATCCGCGTCCGTCGTGTCCGCGTGGCAAATGCTGGTGCACACGACTTCCTCGAAGTGCATGCGCTCCGTCACCGGGCACAGGCCGCGCGCATAACTCACGCCGGGGTCGGCCAGGGTGAAGGGGAAGCCGTCACGGCCAAGGGCGATGCGCTGCTGGTACATGGGCTCCAGGTAAATGGGCTCCACATAGCCCACGGCCAGGGGCACGCCCTCGGCGCGCAACGCCTCCACAAACCGCGCGCGGCTTATGCCCGCCACGGACGCGTTGAAGCGCATGGCGAACACGTACCAGCCGTGCTCCACGCCGGGTTTCACCACCGGCGGGCAAAGCGCGGGCAGACCGGACAGGCCCGCGCGCATACGGTCGGCAACGGCGCGGCGTCTGGCCACAAGCCCGTCGAGCTTTTTCAGCTGCTCCAGGGCGATGGCCGCCTCAATCTCCGTCATGCGGTAGTTGAAGCCCACCAGGTTGATGATGTCCGTGACGCCCTTGTCCTTCACCACCACTTCGCCATGATTGCGGATGAGTTGCAGGCGCTCGGCCAGGCGGTCGTCATCAGTGACGATCACGCCGCCCTCTCCGCAGTGAATGGTTTTGTGGTAGTTGAGGCTGTACACGCCCATGTGGCCCAGCGTTCCAGCCCAGCGGCCGTTCAACGTCGCGCCCGGGGCCTGGGCCGTGTCCTCAATGACCACAAGGTTATGCTGGCGGGCCAGGGTCATGATGCCGGCCATGTCCGCGGGATGGCCGAAGATATCCACCACGATGATGGCCCTGGTGCGCGGGGTGATGCGCGGGGCGATGGTGGCCGGGCTGATGCAGAAGGTTTCGGGGTCGATGTCCGCGAAAACGGGGACGCCGCCGTAAACCACGGCCGCCGTGGCCGAGGCCGACATGGTGTACGGGGAGACGATGACCTCGTCGCCGGGGCCGACGCCTGCCGCGCCCACCGCCGCATAAAGGCCGGAGGTGGCGGAGTTGACGCTGACGGCGTGCTTGACGCCGAAATGCGCCTCCCAGGCGCGCTCCAGCGCCTGCACGCGGGTTCCGCCGTAGAACTGGGGCGACCAAGTGCCCAGAAAGCTGGAAAGCGCCGCGCTGTCGAGCACTTCCATGACTGCCTGCTTCTCCTCGTCACCTATGGTCACGTAGTCGGGAAAGGGGCGTGTACGAACGGGGGAGCCCCCCAACAAGGCCAGCTTGCTCACGTGGTCTCCTTAAGTGCTGCTGTTGCGCCGTTCCCCGCCGAGCCGTGTGACGTGGGCGGATACGGTTGACTGTTGCTGTGCAATACACCGCGCCGGGCCTGTTTCGCAAGGGGCGTTCAAGCTCCGGAAACGGCCCCCTGATTCAACAGACGCAGGGCCAGTTCGGCGACACGGCCCGCGGCCGACACGTGTTGCGCCGCCAGCGCCTGACCCGCCGGGGTCCCAAACAGGCCACGCAACACTCCCGGCAATTCCTTCAGCCGCTCCACGCGGGGGATGACGCCATTGCGGCTCATGGGCAGGGCGTCGCGCGCGCGCAAATTCGGCTGCACGCTGAGCGCGGGCGTGCCGAGCAGCACGCTCTCCATCAGCAGCATGGAGTTCATGCCAACCATGAGGTCCGCAACGAGGGCCACCTCGCGCGATGACGTGAACGACGGCGCAAAGGCGATCCACGACCGGGCGGCCGCCGCGTCGTATTTGCCCTTGGGCTCGCGCGGATGCGGCAACAGCAGCAGACGCAGGGGCAGTTCGGCGCGCAGGGCCTCAAGGGTGTCGATGACCGCGGGCAACGCGTCCCATTCGTCATACCCCAGCACCGCGCGTGCGCCATGCTCGCGGTACACGTCGTTAAGCGGCTGGCAGGCGAAGGCCACAAGCCGTTCGCCCTCGCGCACGCCCACACTGGCGCGCAGGGCCTTGCGCCGATTCGGTGTCAACCCGGCGCGCAGTTCAGCCAGGTTGTCAAACAGCGGCTGGCCGGTGACGTGCAGGATATGGGCGGGAAATCCCTCGGCCGTCATTTCCTTCATGGCCAGTTCGTCCATGACGGCGATGGCGTCGGGCAGGCAATCCAGGCGGCCAGGAGCGGAGGAGAACCGTGGCGCGTAGTTCGACCAGAAATCCAGCAACGCAAGCGTCGGGATGCCGGCCGCCCGGGCGGCGAGGACGAATCTACGCTCCAGGTCGACACCATTGACGGACGTCCCGGTGAGCAGCAGGCCAGCGCCGTGGGCGCGGAGCATCTCCCCGGCCTGGGCGATGCTTGTTTCCGCCGGAAGTTCCAGAACGGTCTCGTCCTTGGCGCGCCACAAATCTGGAACCGTTGCATAGCCGGCTGGAAACAGCGCCGCGCCGGCCGCGCGCAGCCGCGCGATGACCGGCAGCAAAGCGTTGGCCCCGCCCGCGTCGCCGGCGACGGTAAAAATGACCGTACCGTTGTTCACGCGCCGCCTCCCGGAGTGCGCATGGTTCCGTCCGCGCGGGCCGAATCGTGCAGGGCCAGCCCGATTTGAAGGGCGCGCAGGGCGTCCTCGCCGCTGCACCGGGGGACATGGTCGGTCTCGATGCAAGCGGCGAGATCCTCGACCGCCCGCAGGGTGCAGTTCTCCAGCACGCCGGGCACGCGGCCCTCGGGCATCAGCGTGGCGTAGCCGGAATAGTAGGGGCTGTCCGCAACATGCGTGTGCTCAATCCAGTGTCCGGAATCAACGAGCCGGGCGCGCCCAAGGCTGCCCACAATGTCCATCTCGAAGAGGCTGAAGAGCTGGCTGTCGAGCGCCTGCAAACTGCCGACAGCGCCGCATTCAAAACGCAGCAGGCAGTCAAGGGTGGGGTCCGGCCCAGGCTCGCCCAGCAAATTCCAGCCTTGCACCGCGGCCACCTCGCCCACAAGGAACCGGGCGAGGTCGAACCAGTGGGTGCCGTTGTGCAGCGCGCCCTTGGTGTACAAACCGGCAACGCGCTGGATGCGCCCCAGCCGGCCGGCCCGAATCTCTTCGCGCAGGCGGACGTGCCCCGCGGCGTAACGCCGGCTATAGTTGACGGCGAGCCGTACATTCTTGGCCCGCGCCGCGGCGACGATGTCCGCAGCGTCAGCGGCAGTCATCGCCAAAGGCTTTTCCGCCAGCACTCCGCGCACGCCAGGGGTTTGCAGAGCGGCCATGATGAGCTCGTGATGGGTGGCGTCCGGCGAGCACACGCTGACGATGTCCGGTTTCACCTCGGCGAGCAGCCGCTGGGGATCGGCGCCCCAGGCGGGCACGCTCCAGCGGCGCGCACAGCGCTCGGCCGCATCAATGCTGGCGTCCGCCACGGCGACAAGGGTTGTTGCCGGGCACAGGCTGTAGGCATGGGCATGGGCGAGCACGCCGCGCACGCGCGGGTCGTCCGCAAAGCCGCTGCCTATTTTTCCGCAGCCGATGAGCATTGCTCGCATCAAGGCACTCCTACTCCGGCAAGGCTTGAAGGAATACGCCGCGCCGGGGTATTTTGTTCTGTCCGTAGAGAGCGGGAGACCACCCCGCACGGGGGGGTCACTCAAAACATTCCAGAGTGACCGGGGTGTTCTTGGCTATGTCGCGGCACACTTTACGCCCAAGTATCTCGGGGAGGAACTTCGGCGCCAAGCCGTATCCTGGGCGTACGGAGCGCACGGACTCCGGCGTGATGACGGTGCCTTGCGGCAGATCGAATACAAAATACAGCGAGCGGCGGAATTGCACATTGCCTTTTTCGCTGCTCCGGCGGTGATACCCGGCCGCTCCCAACGCCTGCCAAGCCGTGCGCACGTCCGCGCACAAACTGGCGAGCTGCGCCGGCTCGACGGAGAAGCTGTCGTCTGGCCCGCCGCCACTGCGGTCCAGGGTGAAATGCTTTTCAATGACGCACGCGCCCAGGGCGACGCTGGCAATGGCTGTGGCGTTGCTTAGCGTGTGATCTGACAGCCCCACCGGCACGCCGAAACGCTCCGCCATGTCTGGAATGGTGCGCAGGTTGTACTCGCCGGCCGGGGCGGGATACCCGCTGACGCAGTGCAGCAGCGCGAGCTCCTTGCAGCCGGCTTGCCGCGCCGTGTCCACGGCTTCCAGGATTTCCTCGGCGTCGGCCATGCCGGTGGAGATGATCATCGGCTTGCCGGTGGCTGCGACGTAGCGGATAAGCGCCAAGTCCACGGCCTCGAATGAGGCGATTTTGTACGCCGGCGCGTTTAAATCTTCCAAAAGATCAACGGCGGTGCTGTCGAAGGGCGTGCTGAAGATGGTGATGCCGACCTTGCGGGCGTGCTCAAACAACGGCTTGTGCCATTCCCAGGGGGTGTGGGCCTCTTTGTACAGGTCGTGGAGCGTCCTGCCCGCCCAAAGGCCGCCGTGGATGACGAAGTCCTCGTCCGCGCAGTCGAGCGTCAAGGTATCGGCCGTGTAGGTCTGCATCTTCAGCGCGTCGGCACCGGCCTTTTTCGCCTCCTCAATAATACGCAGCGCCGCTTCGATGCTGCCGTTATGATTGGCGGACATCTCGGCAATGACATAGGGCGGCGCATCCGGACCGATTTTTCGTTTGGAGATGACAACCGTGTCAGTCATGCATTTTCTCCAAAACCAATTTATACCTGCACCCGCGCAGTTCAAAAAATGCAGGATACCGTTCAGGATCGCACACTCTGATGGCATCAAACTGGCTGGCGATACTTTTCTCCGAGGAAATGCGGCTATCTTCCGGAGTGCGCTTCTGATAATATGTTGGTGGTAATGTGGCGTCCTGCTCTTGCGGTGTAAGGCAGCCGTATTCGTTCACCGCAACATCCATGAGTTCCATTTCCGCAGCGAAAAGCCGTTCGTTGATTTCGTCCCACAAGGCATCCGGCGGCACGTCGAAGTCCATTCGCTGCCAAATGCGACCGCTGTCCACCTTATCCTCAGCCTCAAGGAGGGTCAGAGTTATCCGCCTTGCGCCCTCCAGAAGCTGCCAGATATGCGGACTCCACCCCCGTCCCAGCGGCAAAGCGCTGGCGTGGAGCACCAGACAGACCCCGTACAGAGCCCGCTCCTGCGCACGCACAAGCTCTGCGCAAGACACCAAAAAGAGAATATCCCCACCGGGCAGTTCGGACCGGGAGCGCACGATCGACACCCGGTGCTCCGCGTGGCGGGCAGCCCACGGAACAAGAAGGCGGTTCACTGGATGCGACGCGTCCGTGCAGAGAATGGTGATTTCCACTGTGGCTGATCTCCAGGTCGGATCACGGCAAAACGTTGCGCGCCCTGTCCACTGGCCACGTCTGAAGTATCGGTCCGGCAAGGACAAGAGCACGCACAGGGCATGGACACTCGCCGCCGGCATTGTGCGTAGCCAGACAGCGTCACACGACCTGTCGACCTTGTACCCCATCGCTCGCCACTGTGTCCAGACGGTCAGCCAGCCCAGACCGCCCCATTCCAGAGACAGCCCCGCGCGGCGGCGGGCGGCACGGTCCCACCGGCTTGTAACATGACGCAAAAGGTCAACAGGACGCTTCGAGCAGACGCGAGCAGACCCGCTCCGTGCCCAGACCATCCACAATGCGGGCGGCGCTTGCCGAAAGCGCCGCAAGGGAGGCTCCAGCTCCTCCCGAAAGATTGGCGAACCAGCGAGGCAGTTCCTGGGATATGCCGCCGAGGGACAAGACATCCACTGCGCCCGCCTTTTGCAACGCCACGGCGTTTTGCATCTGGTTCGCCGCGAGAACAACAATCAGCGCGGGCACGCCAAGGCAGCAACGCTCCCAGGATGTGCAGCCGGCCGCGCCGATTGCGGCGTCGGCGTCGGCCATCAGGCTGGCCATGTCCCGCACGTTGCACAAGACAGTAATCGGCAACACGGACCGCACGGCCTGCGCCCGCACCTGCTCCAACCACGGCGCGTGCGGCCCCAACACGACCGTCACCCGGCAACCGGGGGGTACGGGGCTGGCTGCAAGCGCTTCGAGAACAAGCCCTGTGGCGTTATGCTGGTCGGCTCCACCCATGGCGACGAGCAGATGGGCCAACCGCGCACCGTTGCGCCGTGCCAAGCTCTGCTGCCGGCACGCCGCAAACTCAGGCCGCAGCAGCGCAAACCGGGGGCCGATGAGGAGCCCTTCGGACGCGGGCAGCAACGCGGCATAGCTTTGCGGCTCACGGCCAAGGTTCTGGTCCAGCAGAAGGTTGCAGGCATGTGGCCTGTCGGCGAGGTCGTCGATAACCAGAACGTTGCCGCAGTGCGGGCCAACCGCCGATTCCCAACGCTCATCCAGTCCGTAATGATCCACCACGAGCCAATCGGGCCGCGCAGTGCCGAGGGCCGCCAACGTCTGTTGCGCGTCGGCCTCCCAGGCCGCGCCGACCCAGGCGGCGTGCGGGGGATCGGCGGCGGTGTCGGCGGCGGCGGGATATTGGGTCCTGGGCAGCGCAACAGCTGTAAACCCGCGCTGCCGAACAACGTCCAGCAGATTGCCGGGGTGCTCCCGGCAAATGAACTGACATAGCGCACCGCGCGATCGCAAGGCGTCGGCCAGAGTCAGGCAGCGCATGACATGCCCCGTGCCTATTTCAAGGGAGGCGTCAGCCCGGAAGGCTATGCGCACAAGGCCCCCTCCACCCAACCATCAGCTAGCCTTCTTCTCCATAAGAAACCACGTCAAGTCGGCGTCTGGATAGTTCGGATCCCTGTGGTAGGCGAACCCGTAGTCCAGCAGCCGCATCTCTGAGTGCGCATCCATGATTTCCCCGGCGAAGTCGCGCTTGAACAGCCGGTCTTCGTGTCCCCGGTAGGGAATGGCCACCGGCGCCGGGTTGTAATATTCCGCCACCAGCAGATACCGGCCGCAGGAAGCGACCAGCTTGTCGTAGACCTCTGGCAGCTTATCGGGATTGATGTGGATGAGCACGCCCTTGATGAGCGCCAGATCCCAGGTCCGCCGCAGGGGGAATTCAAAGATGGATCCGTTGTAGATGTTCCCGTCTGGCAGTGTCTTAGCCAGTTCGCGCGCGGCGTCGGGGTTAATTTCAATGGCGTGCAGATCAATGCCAGGCCGCAGCAGCTTGATCGCCTTGAGGTTCATCCCAATATTAGCCCCGAACTCGATACCGCTCTTGATATTTTGCGCCATGCGCAACGCACGGTCGAAAAAATGCAGGTTCGTGGCCAGCATTTCGTCGCCCTGGTTGCGGGCAATATATTCAGTGCCGAATTCGCCAGCCCAGAATTCTTCCTGCTCGGTTTCGTAGCTCATGCGTCTTCCTTTTTGTGGGAGATGGTTATGCGAAGCTATCGCCCTTGAGGGCGCGGAACATGGATTCCGCCCGCCGCCAGTCCTCCGGCGTGTCGATGTCCTGCACGCGGCAACGCGGCAGCAGCACGGGCGCGGAGTGCGGGGCAAAGAGCATCTTGCCCCCAAGCCAAGCCGAAGCCCGGCCCCAATAGAACTGTCCGGCGTCGTGGTAGGCCTCTTCCAGGTCCTGCGAGCGCGTATTGAAATGCTCCGGGTGGAACATCTCCACACGCCCCTGGGCGTTGATGCGGATGGCCCGCTGAATGGGGAACGGAAAGCTGGTGGCCGAGAACGCGTATTCGCAGCCCTCGCGCAGCAGAATGTCCAGGCCACGGCGAATGTCCTCCGCCTGGACAAAGGGCGCTGTGGCGTAGAGGCAGCAGGCCAGTTCCGGCGCGGGACCGTGCTCGCCCAGCCAGCGGATGGCGTGGGCGACGACGGGAATCGTCGGCGTGTGGTCGTCGGCAAGCTCCGGCGGGCGGCGGAAAGGCGCCTCCGCCCCAAATCCCTCGGCCACCGTGGCGATCTCGTCGTCATCCGTGGTCATGACAACGCGGTCGAAACAGCCACTGGCCAGGGCGGCCTCAATGGACCACGCAAGCATGGGCTTGCCGCAGAACGGCTTGACGTTCTTGCGCGGAATGCGTTTGCTGCCGCCACGCGCGGGAATGATGGCCACCTTCACTTGGCGACTCCTCTCCGCAGGGTCCCGATGACGAAATCCTGCTCGGCTTCGGTCAATTTTGGGAACATGGGCAGGCTGATGGCCTCTTCGTAGTAGCGCATGGCCTCGGGGAAATCGCCCGGCTTGAAGCCCATGCCCGCATAATACGGCTGGGTATGGACCGGGATGTAGTGCACATTCACCCCTACCCCCTGCGCGCGCAAAAACTCGAAAACCTCGCGCCGGGTGCGGTCGATCTCGCGCAACTTGAGGCGGATGACATACAGATGCAGCCCGGAATGGCCGTCCGGGTGCTGCCAGGGCGTGGTCACGGGGAGGTCGGCCAGCAGCGTGTCGTAGCGCCGCGCCAGCTCGTGCCGACGGGCGACGAATCCATCAATGCGGCGCATCTGGCTCACGCCCAGCGCCGCCTGTAGATCGGTCATGCGGTAGTTAAAGCCCAGCGCCACCTGCTGGTAATACCAGGGGCCGTCCGGCGTGCGGGTCATGGCCTCCGCATCGCGCGTAATGCCGTGGCTGCGCAGAAGCCGCACCCGCCCGGCCAGGGCGTCGTCGTTGGTCAGCACCATGCCGCCCTCGGCCGTGGTGACGATCTTGACCGGATGGAAGCTGAACACTGTGATGTCGCTGTAGCGGCAATTGCCTATGCGCTCGCCCCTGTAGCCGCCGCCGATGGCGTGGGAGGCGTCCTCGATGACGGAGAAGCCGTAGCGGCGGCTCAGCTCGCGGATGCCGGCCATGTCGCAGGGCTGGCCGCACAGATGCACAGGGATGACCACCTTGGGCAGGCGGCCGGTCTCCCTCGCGCCTTCCAGCTTCTCGGCCAGGCGCTCCACGCTCATGTTGTAGGTGCGCGGATCTATGTCCACAAAATCTACGCGCGCGCCGCAGTACAGCGCGCAATTGGCGCTGGCCACAAAGGTTATGGGCGTGGTCCACACCTCGTCGCCGGGGCCGACGCCCAGCGCCAGGCAGGCCAAATGCAGGGCGCTGGTGGCGCTGTTCACGGCCACGCCATGCGCCGCGCCGCAGTAACCGGCAACGGCGCCCTCGAAGGCTGGCACGCTAGGGCCCTGAGTCAAAAAGTCCGAACGCAGCACGGCGACGACGGCGTCGATGTCGTCCTGGCTGATGTCTTGGCGGCCGTAAGGAATCATGGCGTTCAGATGTTGCCTATTTTATCCCGGTGCGCATCAATCCACGCGCTCAAGGTTTCGATGCTCATCCAATCCGTGTTGTTGTCCGAGCAGTAGGTGAAACCTTCTGGTACCTTCGTGCCGTCCTTAATGCGATGGGGGTCGACGCCCCAGCTATAAATGGAGGGCAGAATCTTGTAATGGTCGGCATACTCGTAAGTATAATAGGCGTCCTCGGTGCTGATCATCTGCTCATGAAGCTTCTCGCCGGGGCGGATGCCGATGATCTTGTGCCGGGCCCCCGGGGCCGCCGCGCGGGCAACGTCCGTCACCTTCATGGACGGAATCTTCTTGACGTAGATCTCCCCGCCCACCATGTCGTCGAAGGCGTGCCAGACCAAATCCACGCCCTCCTCCAGGGTGATCATGAAACGCGTCATGCGCTCGTCGGTGATGGAGAGTTCGCCGCCCGCCGCCTGGGAAAGGAAAAAGGGAATGACCGACCCGCGCGACCCCATGACGTTGCCGTAGCGCACCACGGCGAAACGCGTGTGGCTGGCGCCGGAGTATGAATTGCCGGCGATGAACAGCTTGTCGCTGGTGAGCTTGGTGGCGCCATACAAGTTGGCCGGACTGCTGGCCTTGTCCGTGGAAAGGGCCACCACGCCTTTGACGCCCTGGTCGATGCAGGCGTCGATGAGGTTCATGGCGCCCATGACGTTGGTTTTCACGCACTCGAAGGGGTTGTACTCGGCCGTGGGCACGATCTTGGTGGCGGCGGCGTGAACAACATAATCCACGCCGCGCAGGGCCCTGGCCAGCCGGTCTTTGTCGCGCACGTCGCCGATGAAGAAACGCACCCGGGGATCGCCGGCGTAAAGCTTGGCCATCTCCCACTGCTTCATTTCGTCGCGGGAATAGATGACCAGCCGCTTCGGATCATATTTCGCCAGCGTCATGGGCACAAAGGTGTGCCCGAAAGAGCCGGTGCCGCCGGTGATGAGAATTGAAGCGTTTGCTAACATAATTTGGCCGAGAAGTCTTTTCCCCGCCAGGGGCATTATATTGTACGGACGCTTCTCGGGGAAGAAGCGAACCTGCGACGGGAGCGACCTCGTCCACGCGCCATCGCGCGACGGGGATGACCAAGTGCGGTAAAACTGCTCCGTGTCGCTTCTTCAGGAGCCATTTCGTATACCGATCCCGCCCGCATGTCTAGACGGTGGCCGCGATGCGCACCAAAAGGAGGGGGAGGGCTACCCTCGGGAACAACACCAGTCTCGCCCGGAGACAGGCGGGAGCGATAAAGGACACGAGGAGCGCATGGCAGGACGCGGCAAGAGCCGTCGGGAGACGGCTTTCGACGCCGCTCGGGAGTACTTGCCTCTACTGAAGAAGTTCTGTGGACTCGCGGAGGAACTTTTCAAACCGAAGCTTTTTGAATGTGCACAACGGATTTGCCAGACAATATTTTATGATAGCCGCGAAACGTTTGACCGGATTTTTAATATAGCATGTTTCTACAGCGACTCTCCGCATAGCGATGTTCAGCTCATCCGCAGAAAGACAATCCCGCATTCCTGTTTCGGATATAACAAATTGGTGCTGTTTTTTCGAAATTCTATTGTAAGGTGTTTTGGAAAACAGCTTGTATGTTAAAGCGCCATATTCCATATCAGTACAACGCCACGTTTCAATCACATCCTGCGGAACAACATCCTTTGTGCTGTCGTAGACAGGGATATCGCCTAACATAAAAAAGGGAATGCCCATTTCGACGGCATAAAATGTATATGAACCCGGTGCATTTGATGTAGCAAACTTATGCTGCCGCAAAATTTCATAAAAATTCTTGCAGTAATCCTTGTGAGATCCCAGCCCCGCACTTACAACATTAAATCCATATTTCTTGTAGTGGGTATCAAGTCCATATTTAATGATATCCAAAAAGTAAAGGCACACAGTAATAGGATGAAATTCTGGCGGCAGGGCGGCAAGCTCCACGCAATATTTGTCGATTCCAAAGGAAGGCCTTGCAACGGCGACCGAGTGTGCGGGAAATGCTACAGTCCCCTTGGCCTCAGGCGAAATAGTGATATTGTTGTCTCTCCTATAGTGAACGAATGGTGAACCAGCCACAAGGCAGGGCACTTTGCTTTTTTTAACCCACATATTTCTGCACCGACGACTCCAATTGAGCATCAGTCGCTTTCCCTTCTCTATTCTGATGTCGTCAGTCCCGTCGCCCGGCATCCAGCCATGCTGGGCAAGCACGGTGTTGACACAATAAGGGACATTGGCGTGCTGCTTGAGAAGGTCATACATGCCATAAGGGCCGCCATCGGCGTACTCGACCCTAACCCGGTTTGAAAACTTGATCTTCAAGCCAAATATGTTGAGCCGAAGGTAAGTGGCGTCTTTCTGAATTCGGATGAACGGAAAACGCATCGAGACTCTCCTGTCATTGCTGGAATCACGCACGGGGACTGTTATCGTCCACGTCCTGCGGCGTCACGACAAGCCGGAGCCGACAATTACGACAGGCTTTGGTGCTCATACGGACAATCGCAGCACAGCCCTTGATGCTCGTTGTAAAGGGTGGAGCGAGACACATAAAACAGGCTCAGTCCGAACGCTGTGCCGAAAGCCTTGCCTTCAGGGCACGATCGAACTGCTCTGCGGCGGCCAGCCAAGTGTTCTCCCGGACATGCTCTAGCGCTGTCTGGGCCATTTTTCGCAGCCGGTCCGGCTCGGCGATGGCCTTTCTGATCGTCTCACTAAATTGCACGGGATCTAGCGGTGAAAGGAGCATCATGTCGTCATTGAAAAAGAAGGGGGCACTCCCTTCAAGAAAATCGACAATGGGCAGCCCCGTGGCGATCATCTCATACGGAACAAGCGAAATGTTTGTGAGAGAGGCGACAACGCCGAGGTCCGATTGGGAATACAGCGTGAGGAGCTCTTTCTGGTTAAGCTTCCCAAGATTCTGCCCGACAGGGAGCGGGATGTCCTTTTCGGCCCCGAAGAACCGAGCCTCCAGGCTCACGCCGTGCTGGCGGAGATCGCTTTCCAACTGCTCGACGCACCGGATAAGCATGTACGGAGCCCGCTTTGAACTCAATTTGATATAGATCGCCAACCGAAGCATATGGGGAGCCGCAGCAGCATGCGCAACGAACTTATACGCCTGCGGTTCGTACGGAAAGCACATTTCGTCAATCGCGGCAGTTGGGAATATTTGCAGTATTCTTGCCTTGTTCCACCCCCCCAGGCTAAACATATGCAACCCGAGGGCGTAGCTTTGCCGGGCAAGAAAATAGTGCTCGCCCTCTGGCATAAAGGCAGGCTCGTAGTCCTGAATGAAATAGGCCTTATGGCTGGCGTTAGGCAGCCTCGCCACAATGTACGCGCTCAGCCACCATGTGGCCACGGCGACGTCATAGCCGTCGTTAAGCGCGGACCTGTCCAGAACCGTGCCCTGATACGTTGGGAGGTTATTCTCGGCGTTGCTCCGCATGGATTCTTTTTCAGCACAGTCGTATGTGACATAATATATTTCATGTCCAATGTGAGTCAGATACGTCCCAAGACGCAAGATGGACGTATGCCCGCCGCTGTATCGGGGCAACCCGGGAATGATGAAGGCAATCTTGAGATGCTTCTCCTTGTCTGGAGAGATCATACGCGTGGAAAGCGGCGCAACTGGGCTGAACTGGATGAACTGGAGCAGGCGTAGTTCCTTGCTCATGCTTCGGCCCAGCTTCTTTTGCCGCCTGCTGTGCCGGTATGCCTGGTAGAGCAAACTGAATGGATTATGCATGTTCGAGGCTTCCCAAATCAGGAGGGTAGGTGGGGCGTTCAGTACAAAGCGTCCACGCGCGATATGATGCCACGTCGTTCCAGCCACGCCGGCGGGGCGTTACCTCGGTTCCGCCCCGGTCATACCAAACTGCAACTCATACAATTTCTTGTAAATGTTGCAGCGCCCCAGCAACTTGGCGTGCTTGCCCATGTCGACGATTTTGCCCTCGCTCATCACCACGATGAGGTGAGCATTCAGGATAGTTGACAGCCGGTGCGCAATGACGATGCTCGTACGGTCAGCCATCAAGTTTTCCAGTGCCAACTGTACTATACGTTCACTCTCAGTGTCCAGCGCGCTGGTGGCCTCGTCAAGGATCAAGAGCTGCGGGTTCTTCAGAATGGCCCGGGCGATGGTGAGGCGCTGCTTTTGCCCGCCGGAGAGCTTGACCCCGCGCTCGCCCACAATGGCATTGTAGCCGCCGGGCAACTCCATGATGAACTCATGGGCGTAGGCCGCCTTGGCCGCCGCCGCCACCTCCTCCTGCGTGTAGCCGTCGATGGCGCCATAGGCGATGTTCTCGGTTACTGTGGCGTTGAAAAGAAACGCGTCCTGCGAAACAAGGCCCATGCTGCGGCGCAGGCTGGCCAGCGTGTAGTCATGCAGGGGCCGGCCGTTGAGCAGAATACGCCCGCCCTGCGGATCGAAGAAGCGCGGCACCAGGTTGGCCAGCGTGGTCTTGCCGGAGCCGCTGGAGCCGACGATGGCCACGCGCTCGCCCGCGCGCACCTCCATGTTGATGTCGTCCAGCGCTGGCCGGTTGCCGCCGCTGTAAGTAAACCGCACATGCTCAAAGCGCAGGTCCTTGAAGTCCTTGTCCACAATGGCGGTGCCGCCACGCTCGGCGATGGTGCCTGCCGTGTCGATGATGTTGAACACGCGCTCGGCGCCGGTGAGCGCCATCTGGATGTCGATATTGGCGGAATTGATGCGCTTGATGGGGTCGTACAGCAAGGCAAGCGCGGTGAGGAACGAAAGCAGCGAACCGGTGGTCAGCTCGCCGGCGATGACGCGGCTGCCGCCATACCACAGCACCAGCCCGGCGGCGAAGGAGCCGATGGTCTCCATGACGCGGGAGCTCTGCTCGCTGGCGAGAATCTGTTTGGCGCTGTTCTTGATGAGCTTGGAGTTCTGGTCGATGAAACGTTGGGCCTCCTGCGGCTCTTTGGCGAAGCCCTTGACGATGCGGATGCCGGAGAGCCCCTCCTGCAACAGCGCGCTCACCTCGGCCCCGAAATTCTGATTGCGCCGGCCCAGCTTGCGCATCTTCTTACTGTAGTAAATGAATGGATACAACGCCGCCGGCAGCACAATGGTGCCCCAGAAGGCCAGCCTCCAGTCCATGTAGAACACGTACACGCCAAGGCCGATGACCGAGAAAAACTCGCGCGTCATCATGACGATGGACGGCAGGCTCCCGGCGATGAGGCCCACGTCGCCCAGCACGCGGCTCATCAGCATGCCCACCTGGGACTCGTTGAAGTAGCTCATGGGCAGGTACACGACCTTGCCGTAGATCTCGTTGCGCAGGTCGTTGACGGCGTACATGCCCGCCGTGTTCATGTAGTAGTTCTGCATGAAGCGAAAGATGCCCTTGGCCGTCATAAGCACCACTATGGCCAGGGTGACGAACTTGAGCGCGTTGATGTCCTTGCGGATGAGCACGTCATCCACGGCCTTTTTGACCAGCCAGGCGCTGGCCGCGGAACACGGGGCCACCACGATCATGCCAAGGATGGCCAGAAGCACCCGGTTTTTGTAGCGCCAAAAATACGTGAGACAGCGCCGAAGCAGGGTTGTGGCCTTGATATGTTGAATAGCGTTGATATCCACTCATGTCTCCTGAGGAAAACGTTCCGGTTGGCGCTTGCGGCGGCTGCCCGCGCCAGGGTTCAAAGCAACGAAAGCGGCGCCACCCGCGGCGGCCAGGCAAGGTCGAATCCGCAGCTGCGGCGCGTCAGGTTCGGGTTGTACGCGGAATCCTCGGCCAGGGCGCCCCAACGGGTGCGCATGAGCCGGGTGGTCCTGCGGTCCTGCTCGTTCATGGCCGCCGTGCCGTTCTGCGCGCGGGCGCGGCGGCTGGCGGACTCGTGATGGAACAGCTCGGCGTAGGGCGTCCACACGTTGCGATAGCCAGCGGCGCGCACGCGCAGGCAAAAATCCACGTCATTGTATGACTCCGGCAGCGACTCGTCGAGCCCGTCGACCTGATTGAAGACCGAGCGGCGCACAACCAGACAGGCGGCGGTGACGGCGCTCATTTCCTGGTGCAAGGCGGCGCGGCCGAAATACCCCGCCGCCCCGCGCGGCAGGCCCAAATGCGCGTGCCCGGCAAAGCCGCACACACCGCGCAGAATACCCCCGTGCTGCAAGGTCCCGTCCGGGTACAACAGCCGCGCGCCCACGCAGCCCACGTCCGGCCGGGCGGCGAAGGAGAGCATCTCCCCCAGCCAGTCGCCCTCAATAACCTCGATGTCGTTGTTCATAAGGCACAAAAATTCGCCCTTCGCCGCCGCCGCGCCGTTGTTGTTCAGGCGCGAGTAGTTGAAGGGCGCGTCGTCGCGCACAATGCGCACGCCCTCGCCGCGCAGGGCGTCGAAAAGCCGAAAAGTCTCCTCCAGCGCGCTGCCGTTGTCGATGACGATGATCTCATACCCCTTGTGCGCCGTGCGGTCCATAATCGAACGTACGCAGGCCGCCAGCAGGTCGGCGCGGTCGCGCGTGGGGATGAGGATGCTCGCCACCCGGTCCGGGCCGGGGCGCGCATACACGGCGCGCACGCAGCCCCGAGGCAGGCCCGACACTGCGGGATCCGACATCGCGGGATCCGACACGACGGACAGGCCCGACGACAAGTCCGGCGCGGGCACGGCGCAAGCGCTGGCGTCGCCCGAATGGGTGCCCGAATGGGTGCCCGAATGGGCAGCGCTTGAATAGGCAGCGCCTGCCTCGGCGGCGCGGACCAAATGCTCCTGCGCGGCCCGCAAGCCCGGTGCGGGGTCCCGGTCCAACGCCCCCCGGCGGTGGCACAAAATTCGCGGTACGTGCACCACGGCCTCCGGCGCGACGCGCTCCATGACGCGCCAAGCCAAGTCATACGCCAGCCAGGGGCCAAACTCCAGGCGCGGGCCGCCCACGACGGCCGCATCGGCCGCGCGCAGCAGGCACAGGCCGGAGAACATGTCCTGGGCCAGCATCAGCTCCGGGTTGCGGTCGGGCTTGAACCAGGGGGCAATACGCTGCCCAGCAGCATCAAGACGGTCCTCGTCGGCATAGAGCAGCGCCGTTTGCGGCCGTTCGCGCAAGGCCAGGGCCGCGCAAAACAACGCGTGGGGCGGCAGTTCATCGCCCGCGCGCACAACACCGACATACACAGGGCATTCGCCCGAGGGGCATTCGCCCGAGGGACATTCGCCCAAAGCCAGCGCCTCGACCAGGCCGCTTCCAGGTTCCGCAAGGCGGATGCGCGGGTCCTCCCCGGCATGGCGCGCCAGCACCGCGCGCGCGTCGGCGTTCCAGGCCGGGTCCTGTCCCTGGCCCGCGGCGGCGACGGCGACAAGCTCCCAGCGCGCATAGACCTGCGCCCGCAGGGAGGCAAGCGTGCGGTCCCAAAAATCCGTCTCGCCCGGCAGCAACGCAAGGCGGAATAAGGGTCCTGCGGCCAGCTCCGGCCCGCTGGCGCGACGGTGCAGGCGGGTCAGGGCGCTCCCGGAGAACGTGTCGTAACGGCGCACCCACTCCTGATAATCGCCGGGGGCGAAGCCGCCCTCCTCCGGCCGCAATTCCGCCTGCGCAACGAGCACGGCCAAGCCGCGCCGCAGACCGTCCACCCCCTGCCCTCGCAGAATGCCCAGAGCCAGCGCCGCCCCGCTCGCCCAGCCGCCCCGGGCCAGGGCGGCCAGCTTCATGTTCTTGCGCAGGCTCTTGGCCTTGCGGCATTGTCGCGCAATCCAGCTCAAGCGGTATTTCCCCCGCGCACGCCGCGCCGGTCATGGGTGGATGATGAGAAACAGCGCGCCCGGCGCGAGCCCCGCCATGGAATCGGCGGCGCGGGGCGCAGCCTTTGATAGTCTGGTGGGGGCAAGAAGGCAAGAACCGCCCCGACTGTTCAGCCAGGCCAGCCAGCCAGGCCAGCCAGCGGACAAGCAATGAACACAGCCGAATGGCCCCGGCCGAATGGCCCCGGCCGAATGGCCACGGCCGAATGGCCACGCAAATTCCGGCCGCTGGCCGCAATAAAGCGTCGCGGTCGTTCTCGTTTCGGCTTTTGTGGGGCAAAGCCTGTTGCTGGTTCAATCGATGCGTGACGCCTGGCCTTGGAGCGCATCGCGCCCGCGCACCAGCAGCAGGCCCAGGCGGTTAAGTCCCGCGCGGGCCCCAAAAAAGAGCCAGCGGGTTGCCTCGCTGGCTCCATGAATACAACTTCTACAGAAATCACTCAGCGTTACAGAACAAACCGCCCATCAGCCGAGTCGGCGAGGTTGTGAACAACGTCTTGCAACTCCACAAGCTAGTGCGGCATGCTCGAGATGTACTGGCGATAAAAGGTGAGAGCGAGGGTGGGATTCTCGATCTCCACACGGGCAAGGGAAGCCAGGGAGAGAAACGACACGGCGCAAGGCGTAAGCGCAATGATTCGCCCCGGGGCGGAGTAGGACTGTTCGACGCTGGCGCGGCCCACCAGCGCCCCTGCCGTCAAGGTGCGCAGGCGCACCTTGACGTCGAGGTCTCCGCCCTCCCCCGCGTGGGTCTCCTCCGCCTGGCCCGAAACGAACAGCAGCACGCCGTCAAGCGCCGCCCCTTCATCCAGAATGACCTCTCCGGCCGCGGCGCTTCTCGGCTCCACATAGGGGGCCAAGCTTTCAAGCATGGCTTCAAAGCGTTCGCTCTTCTCAATCTGGGCCAGCAGGTCGTCAACGGTGCTGTCGAAAAGCGCATCCTGCGATTCCCTGGTCTTGGTGGACTCGAAACGGACGAGGATATCATTCTCGCACCACTCCAAGGCGCTGTCCAGGCTGGGCAGAAACCAAAGCTTCTCCACCTCGTCCTGGGACGTGCGCCGCATTTGCCGGGCAAAGCCTTCCGGCACGGCGGCAAAAAGCGGTGTCATGCCCGCGCCCGTGCAGCGCTGCACCATGCGCAGCAGGCAGTTCAAAGCCGAGGAGTCAAAACCATCAACTTCCGAAAAATCTAAAACAATGTAGCCCGGCTCGTTGCTCCTTTGCGGGGTCAGATACTGGGACACCGTGCGGTTGAGCGTGTTCGCGGAACCGAAGAACAGGTAGCCGGCGATGTGCAGCACGCGAATGGAGCCGACATGGGCATGCAGGATATGCTGCTCGGGGATGGAGCGCCGGACCGTGCTCGCAAGGGCGCTCGTGTCGGACTCCTGCCGGGCGACAGGAAGCTGGCTGTATTTGATCACAAAGACGGCCGCGGCCATGACCAGGCCAAAGGCCACGCCGGGCAGGAAGCCAAAGGCCCCGACCGAGCAGAGGATGGCCAGGACGAGGCCGTATTCCGCGCGGGTCACCCTGGTGCGCATTCGCACCGCCCATTCCAGCATGGTGGCCAGGCCCATGAACATCGTCAGCCCGCCAAGAACGAAGCGAGGAACATGGCCGAGCACCGATGCACCGGAAAAGGCCGCCGCGCCCGCGAGCAGCCCGGCGACGACGCCGACCAGCCGCGAGTTCGAGCCGGTCATGGGGCCCAGCATGGAGTAGCTGAGCGCCGTGAAGCCTGTGTGCGACCCGCCGGGACCGGCGATGAAGTTGACCGCGGCGTTGAGGTACAGCTCGTGGCGCATGTCCAGATCGCGCCGCAGCATTGCTTCCATGCCGCTGCTGACCAGCAGGAAGGAAATGGCGGAGACCAGGGGGATGGTGCACAGCTGCGGAATCTGCTGGGCCAGCAAATCCCAGCGGATCAGCGAGAAGTCGGCCATGGTGAACACCGGCCACAGCCGCTTGCCTTCCTCAATGCCGCCCAGCAACAGCCCGGTGCGCTCCGCATCGGCCAGACTTTGCCCTGTGGCCCAGAGATAGATGGCGAAGGCCGCTATGGCTGCGCCGATTGTAGCCGGGAGCGCCACGCCGTTTTTAATGAATTTGCTGGCCGCCAGCGTGGCCAGCGCCAATGCCAGGCCCGGAAGCCATAGAACCAGCATTCCACCGGTGAAGAGAACCGGCAGGTTTGCCACACTGGGGGGGATGCCGGTCATGATGATGATGCTGCCGCGCGCCAGCAGCCAGCCAACGCCCGCCAGAAAGCCTCCCACCACTGGATATGGCATGTAGCGGACGAGGTTGCCCAGCCGGAAGCGGCCCAGCAGCAGAAAGAGCGTGCCGGTGCCCAGCGCGGAGAGCGCCATGGCCGCGCCGACGGTGACGTAGGCAGCGCGCGGATCCGATGCTCCAGCCAGTGCGGCGGCGATGCCCGCGCCCACGGAGGCCAAGATGGCGGCGGGGGAGTCCTCCGGCGCACAGATGGCCGTGGGAACCGAGCTGAAGAGCGCCACCAGCACGCACATGACGAAGCAGCCGAACAAAGGCAGTCCGGAGGCCTGCGGGGCGAAGGGCGCAAGAGGGCCGGAGAAGATGAGCGAGGCGAGGGAAAGCTGAATGACAATAAGCAGCATGCCGACCAGAACGCCGGAACACAGGGCCGGGAGACATCGTTTTGGCGTTGCGACGTCGTGCAGCAGCTCTTGCCAGGATGTTGAGGGCATGGCGGAAATTAGACCGGGCTCGCGGCTAAGACAAATCTACAGGTGTCCTGCACGTCCGCTTTTCGGGGGGAACGATGACGCATGCTTTTCCTCATGGGGGCTACTGGTTCAGTGGAAAAACACCGCAAGCGGCAAACTCGGCGCGCTGGCCGCCACGCTGCATTGGTACCCCGGCCCCGCGTCGATGTCGCGGGTCGTCCAGGCGGCGCAAGCCGCCTCTTGCTCCAGGCGGCCGGGAAGGGACACAAGCCAATCCGCGTCACGGGGTTCCGGCTGCACCTGAAAGCTGTGCAACGGCTGGTTCAACCCCAGGCCCAGCGCCTTGAGCACAGCCTCCTTGCGCGTCCAGCAGCGATAGAAAGCCGCAGCGCGTTCCGGCTCCGGCTGGGCCCGTATGGCCGCGCACTCCAGCGGATGCAGCTGCGCTGCGAGTTCAAAGAGGTCGGGCATGGGGCGTGCCAGTTCCACATCGATGCCCACCCCAATGCCTGAGGCCGCGCCCCGGCAAAAGGCCGCCCACACCATGTCCCCGGAATGGCTGATGGAAAAATCGATCGTGTCCCCCCCCGCCAGCCGCCCTTCCGGGTAGACTGGTTTTCCCTGGGGGGTGCGCGCAAAATCGCCGAGGTGCGCCAGTCCCAAGGCCGCGCCAAACACGCGCCGCACCAGTGCCCTGCCGACAAGATGCCGGGCGGCGTCCTGGGCGTGGAGAAAGCGGCGGGCCTGGACGCGTTCAGATTCCGTCACGAAAGGCGCGGCTGTTTCGATCCAAGCGGCCGCGTCCCCTCCAAGCAGCACCCCGATGCAGGTGACTGTTCCCAGGCGTAGCGACGGAAGCGGGAGCGAAGGGAATGTGCCTGGAACCGACATTTTTTACCTTGCGGGATCAAGCGTTTGCGAAATGGTGTCCGCCAGGCCTCGCCAGTGGTCCTGCAAGTAGAAGTGATTGCCGGGGAACACATGGAGGCGGAACTCCTTGTTGGTCAGCAGGCGCCATTGCCGCGCCTTCTGTTCCGTCACCGTGTCGCCGTCGCCCAGAAACACCGAGATGGGCACCGGCAAGGGGGCCATGGGCGCGGGATTCCAGGACTCCAGGGCGGCAAAATCAGCCCGGAGAATCGGCTCAAGGTACTGGAGGAATTCCCTGCTCGCGGCAATTTGTTCCGGCAATCCGCCCATGCCCGCCACCAGGTCCCACATGGCCTGCGATGGCAGCGCGGCCAGGGCTGTGGGGCGGCGCTGCTCCCAGTCCACCGGCGCGACGGCGGCGGAAAGGAATAAGGCCCGTGGCGGCGGCATGCCGTTCTTCTGGGCCAGAATGGCGCACAGCAGCGCCAGATAGGCTCCCATGCTGTGCCCGAACAATGCGTACGGGACCTGCGGCGTCATGTGCGAAAACAGGTCATGCGCCATGGCGTCCATGCTGGTGTGCATCGGCTCGCCGTGTCGCCTGCCCCTGCCCGTCAGCTCCAGCGGACGGCAGACGACGGTGGCGGGAAGCTGCGCGCCCAAGGCGGCGTAGAAGGCGGCGCTGCCCCCGGCGTGGGGAATGCAGTAGAGCGTCGTGCCTTGCCCGTTGGCCTGGACGTTGGCCTGGGCGTTGGCCTGAACGCGGCGGGTCGCGGGGTTCATGTTCACACGGTCACCCAGCCGGCGTTGTCGTCCAACTCCTGAATGATGATGCGCGAGGCTTGCTCCGGATGGCCGATGCGGGCGTGGATCTGCTTGAGCACGATTTTGTTGTCGATCATGCCGCAGATTTCGAGTTTTCCTATGTCGTGCCCGATGATGTACTTGAAGCGTTTGCCGTACCCGTTGAGTTTGGCGCGCGCCTTGTCCACGATGTCGATTCCGGCCTTGAGCGGAATTTGGAAATGGTGGCGCACGCGGGAAACCGGCATGCACTGATAGAGATAGTACGGATTGACGCCGATGGTGAGCAGGCTTTCCATCAGGTCGGCTATGTCTTGCGCCGTGTCGTTCACGCCGCGCAGCAGCACCGCCTGGTTGTTCACGGTGGCCCCGGTCATCCGCAGGCGGCGGACCGCCTCCGTTGACGTTGGCGTAATCTCCCGCACATGGTTGAAATGCGTGGGGATATAGAGCGTCTTGCGCTCATTGAACACGCGCAGCAGGTCGATGAGCTCGTCGTCGAAGAGGCGCAGCGGGTAGGTGACCGGGGTGCGCGTGCCGATGCGCACGAAGTCCACGTGCTTAATTTCGGCCAGCGCCGCCAACATGGAGCGCAGGGCGGGAGTGGAGAGCATGAACGGGTCGCCGCCCGAGAGGATGACGTTGTTGATCTCCGGATGGTTGGCGATGTAGGCCACGGCCCCGGCGAAATCCCTCGGCGCATGGCCGCCCGGCTTGCCCACTATACGCCTGCAGAAGCAGTGGCGGCAGTGCATGGCGCAGCACTCGGTCACCACCACGAGGGCGGTGTAGTCATACTTGTGCAGCACGCCGTTGCCCTTGTCGTGCTTGTCGTCCCCGTAGGGATCCGTCGTGGTTTCGCCCATGGCTCCGGCCACGACAAGCTCCTCCACGCCAGGGAAGCACATCCGCCGTATGGGATCGCCTGGGTCGCTCCAGTCGATGAGACTCAGATAATATCTGGGGATGTTGACGGGGTGGACCTGCGCAACCTCACGCAGTTTCGCCTCCTCATCCGGCTCAAATCGGGCATATTCCTTGAGCTGGTCAATGGTAACGACATTGTTGGCGAGCTCTTTCTTCCAGTCGAGCTGCGACCACTCCATTCCACCATTCTCCACAGCTTCCTCCTTATACGCCGCAAGGCATACAGCGTCCGCACGCAGAGTGCGGTTACAGGCCAGGGCTAAAAACCGCGGGCCGGGCTGACTCTCCAAAGGCGTGTGCGCAGCGGGGCGTCCGCCCCTCCCCGAGCCCGGTCAGCACACGGATACCCCAAGGAGGGCGGAAGCGCCGCCGGAGCCGTGACACCCACATGCGCAAGATGCCTCCCACAGCAAGATGGATAGCTTACGCAAAAGTGAAAGTACAGCCCCAAGAGTTAGTTAGCCTTGCCAACCGGTCGTTGATTGCGGTACTTGTCGCCATATGGACAAACCACATTTGAAAGATGCTGAGGCGTTTGGAGAATCATCTAAAACGGTTCCCTTCAACACTTTTCAAAAAGAGCTGTGGCTTGGCTGTCAAACGTCCCTCACGGACTACACCGAGACCTCCACTCGCGGGATTTTCCGCATCGCCCAAAACGTCTCGCCGGAAATCCTGCGCGAGGCGGTCCGCGTGGTCATGCGCCACATGCCTCTTCTGGGGGCCACCCTGCGCCAAAATGGAGCCGTGCCGTGCTTCGACTTCGGCACGGCTCACGACGTAGATCTCCGCACTCTTGACCTCCGCGACGATCCGGCTCGGGAAGCGACCCTCCAGCGTTTCGCCGAATCCTTTCTCGACGAACCCGTGGACGAGCAGTTCGTCCGCTACGCGATTATCCGCATGGCCCAGTCCGAGTGCGTCTTCCTGTTCAAGTGTTCGCACCTTGCGCTCGACGGGCTCGGCTACTTTTTCCACGTGTCGTTTTTAACGGAGGTTTATTCCGCGCTTCTGCATGGCGAACCGCTCGACCTGGGCGAACCCTGCTCCCTCCTTGAGCAGTATGAGGCGGACGAGGCGTACCGCGTATCGGAGCGGGCCAAGAAGGATGTCGCCTTCTGGAAAAAGCACCTGGAGCAGTTGCCGGAGCGGCGGATATTCCGCGCACTGCCTGGCCGGCCGGACATGCTCGGCGACTCGCGGCACAAAAAATACGTGCTGTCCGAGGAAACCTCGCGGGAGATCGCGGACATTCTGGCCAAGCGAGGCATCGGCCCGGCCGCATACTTCACGGTCCTGCATGCGCTCATCGTCTCCTTCATGTGCGACGAGAAGGACCTCGTCATCCAGACGCCCATCGCCTTCGGGGAGCGCAAATCCAACCGGAAGCGGCAGGGCGTGCGCATGGCCACGCCTTCGCTTTTTCTGGAAATGGGCCAGTTCGAAAACCTTGCGCAGTTGCTGGAGGCCGTGGGCAAGCAGAGCGCGGACTTTTTCCGCCACGTGCGCACGCCGTTCCAACTGGCCATGCGGCAGCTGCCCCACAAAAACCTCGCGCACATAGCCGATACGTTCATCAATTATCTGCCCGGCCGGCCCCTCGGCACCCCGGACTTCCCCATCGTCTGGATCGACCAGAACCACAGCGAGAAGGAGCCGGCCCTCCTCGGCGCGTTGGTGATGGAAGAATGTCTGACGCAGCAGTATGCCCTGCTGGTGCGCAACAGCCGCAACCACCTGTCCGACCGGGATGTGGACCGGTATGTCCGGCGCATTGCGCACCTGACGCACCAGTTGGCCGGCGGTGCCGATCTGCCGCAGCTTGATTACCTGCTGGACGAGGAGAAACGGGAGCTTGAAAACTGGGAGAAGGGCGAGGTCCTGCCCTATCCTGTAGCCTCCATACCCGCGCTCTTCGACGAGAAGGCCGGGATTTTTTCCCGGCGCGAGGCCGTGCGCGACGAATCCGGGGCGATGCTCACCTATGCCCAGCTGCGGGAGAACTCCCTTCGCTGCGCCAGCTGGCTGACGGCGCAAGGCGTGGGCAAGGGCGATGTGGTCGCCGTGCTGGCCCGGCGAACGCTGCACCTGCCGGAAATTGTGCTGGGAATACAACGCATCGGCGCAGTTTATCTGCCCGTGGACCCCAAGGCCCCGGCGGAGCGCGGCGCGTTCATCCTGGCCGATTCCGGCGCGACGGCGACTGTTGATTCCGCCGCGCCCGCCCACGCCGCCGCTCCTCTCGTTGAACTGCCGCAAGGGCCAAAATCCGGCGATGCCGCCTACCTCATCTATACCTCCGGCTCCACGGGCAAGCCCAAGGGCGTTTTGGCGCCGCACGGCGGCTTCGTGAACATGATTCAGGGGCAGATCGAGATTTTTGGGGTGGGGCCGGAGGACCGCGTCCTCCAGTTCGCGCCGCCTATTTTTGATGCGTCGCTCTCGGAAATGTTCATGGCTCTTCTTGCCGGAGCCTGCCTGTACCCGGTGAGCGATGAAAGCCGCAACGCGCCCTGGTCGCTCAGGCAGTACATGACGGACAACGGCGTCAGCGTCGTCACCTTCCCGCCGTCCTACCTGCGCCTGTTCGAACGGGAGCCCTTTGCGTCCTTGCGCGTGCTCATCACCGCCGGGGAGCCGCCCGTGGCGGCGGATGCCCTGCACTACGCGGGCGCGCTGCGCTACTTCAACGCCTATGGTCCAACGGAGACCTGCGTCTGCGCCTCCATGAAGCGTGTCTCGCCCGAGGAAACGCTGCCCATCAGTTCCGGCCGCCCCATCCCCAACGCCGTGGCGCGCATTGTGGACCGCCAGGGGCTGCGCAGACCGGCAGGCATGGTGGGCGAGCTGTGGATCGGCGGAGCCAGCGTGGCCCTGGGCTACCACCATAACCCGGAGCTGACGGAGCGGCGCTTCCGGCCGTTTCCGGGCCAGAGCGGCCCCACGGCCTACGCCACCGGCGACCTGGCCCTGTGGTCCGAAGCGGGGGAGCTGATTTTGGTGGGTCGTGCCGACGACCAAGTGAAGATTCGGGGCAACCGTGTGGAGCTGGGCGAGGTCAAGCATCTGATGGAGGGCTGTCCAGGCGTGCGCCAGGCGGCCATTCTTACGGTTCAGGACCCCTCCGGCCAGGCGGTTCTCGCGGCCTTCCTCCTGCTGCGGCCCGAGACGACGGCGGAGGCGGTCGTCGGCTGGAGCAGGGAGAACCTGCCCATATATATGATTCCCTCGTCCTGGCACGTGCTGGACTCCATGCCCGTCACCCGCACGGGCAAGGTCGACCGCCAGGCGCTGCTAGACATCGCCCGCCGGCCGGAGCGGCCCAAGGCGAGCGAACGCGCCGTGGATCAGCGGTTGCTGGACATCTGCGAGCGGGTGCTCGGCCAGCCGTACAATGCGGAGGCGAATTTTTTTGACCAGGGCGGCAACAGCCTGCTCGCCATGTCGCTGCTGCACCAGCTCCGCAAGCTTTACGCCGTGGACTTGGCCTTTCGGGACTTTGTGACCTGCGAAAGCCTGTTCGACCTTGAGGCCCTGCTGCATGGCCGCGCGGAAAAGCCCGCGCCCGGGCACTGCGACACCGCCCCCTTAAGCCGCGGACAGTTCCGCCTCTGGGCGTATCAGCAGGCCAACGCGGGCTCCATCGACTACAACATGCCCCTGCTGTTGGAACTGCGCGGGCGGGAGGCCGGGCGTTTTGTGGAGGCGCTGCACACGGCCATCAGCGAGCAGGAGCTGCTCTGCTGCGTCATCGCCGGGGACATCGACACCCCGCGCTTTGAGCGCGCCAAGGCCGCCACGGTTCCTCTATGCGTTGCGGAATTCGCGGACGCGGATGCGGCCATGGCGCATTTCGACGCCCTGATCCACACGCCTTTCGATTTGCGCGCCGCGCCGCCCGTGCGCCTGACCCTGGTCAGGCTGGCGGACCGCTTGCTACTGCTTGTGCTGGTCCACCACATCGCGGGCGATGGCGAGACCCTTGAAATGCTGGTGCAAAACGCCCTGGAGCATCTGCACGGCGGCCAGCCCCCCAAGGGTTCCCTTGCCGCGCAGGCGGAGTTCTGCCGACGCGAGGAGGAGTATCTACGCTCAGAGGCGGCCCGCGCGGACGTCGCGTATTGGCGGACGCGGCTGACCCCGCCGCCGGCGCTCGCCAGCATTTCGCCCACGGGCGCCGGCGCCATGACGATCATCGCCCTGCCGCCCGAGATCCAGGCCGGGCTCGACCGGCTGGCCGCGTCCTCCGGCGCAACGGTTTTGGCCTGCTTCACCGCGCTGCTGGCCCGCTTCCTGTGCCGAAAATTCGGCCTCGAAGAAGTGCTCCTGAGCGTGCCCGTTGGCCTGCGCGAGACGCAGGAGGACTTTTGCACAGCGGGATTCTTCGTCAACACTGTGGCTTTGCGCCTGCCAGCGGCGGCCGATGCAGTGGCGGCGGCGGGCGCAGCCGCCCGGCAACTGCGGGAGGCCCTGGCCCACAGCCGCTTTGTCCTCACCGGGATCGTGCCGGACTTTCTGGTCACCCACGCGCATGTGGACCCCATAGCCGCGGAAGGGCTCTCCATTGACCGTTTGGCGCCCCTGCTGCGGGCCTGCAAATTCTCGGGCAGCTTCATGCTGCAGACCGGGGCCGACGCACGGCTCGTGCTGGAGCACGACGCGGGCGTCATCCCCGATGGCGAGGCCTTCCTGAGCGAGCTGCTGCGCGACATGGCGAAAGACCTTGCCGGGGCCGGGGCGGACGGCAGCCCCCGGCGAGATCCGCGTCAGACGCTCGCAGACGCCTGGGCCGAGGTGCTGCACGTTGAAGCCGGTGAGCCCGCCGACTTCTTCCGGGCGGGCGGCGATTCCATCAAGGCCATCCAGATCACGGGAATTTTGCACAGAAGCGGCATAACGTCCCTGTCCGCGCCGGATTTCCTGCGCACTCCCGATTTTGCGGACCTCTGCGCCCTGCTGGAACGCGCCGCCGAGGGTCGGCCCGGCGGTGATGCCGCCTACGCCCCGGTTGTTGCGGGGCAGACCGTGCCCCTGCTCCCCGTCCAAAGTGCGCTGCTGCGGAACCACCCGCGCCACTGGAAGATCTTCCACATGATTCTGCCGCTCCAGCTTGGAGCCACCGTGCCGACCAAGAATGTGGAGGCCTGGATCAAGGCCTTGCCGGAGCGCTTCCAGGCCCTGGGTTTGGCCTTCTCGTCGGCAGGGGCGGTGATGCTGGAACAGCGGCAGAGACCGATCCTGACGCGCCATGACTTCCCGCTTGCCACGCCCAAAGCGGACATATTGCGCGCCATGGCCCGCGATCTTGTCTCGGAGGTGGAGCCGGAAACGGGCCGGACCCTGGTGGCCGGGCTGGCCACGTGCGGGAGTCAGCGCATTCTCGTCCTGGTGGGGCACCACCTCACGCTCGATGTGCTCTCCCTGGACATCTTGCAGGGAGACCTGGGGCGGTTCCTGCGTGGCGAGCCAAGCGGCGAGGGCTGCGGCATGGCCACACGCGCCCTGGAGGCGCAACGCCTTGCTGATTCTGGAGTCTTCCCCACAGCGGAGCAGACAGCATTCTGGGAATCCCTGCTTCGTACACCGGTCGGAACGCTTTCGGCCCTGCGCGAGCATGTTGCCGCGCCTGGGCTCATCACCTCGCGCGTGCTGCTTTCGGGGTTCCGTCCAGAGCAGTCTCCCTCGGTGTTCGCCGATCTGCTCTCCGCCCTGGCGGTGGCCCTGAAACAGGCAGGCCAGCGCGAGAGCGTGCTCGTGACCCTCAAGAGCCATGGCCGCGACGAGTTGCTGCCGGGCCAGGATCTGAGCCGCAGCTTGGGCTGGTTCACGGCCGTGTGCCCCATTCCTCTGACTCCTGCGGAGACCTGCGCCAAAGCGGCGGAGGTTATACGCCCCGTTGTGCGCGATGCGTTCACCCCCCTCTCCTGCAACGCATTCGGCTACCTTCGCGAACGCGAACCGGACCGCTTCGACGCGCGGCCTCAGGTGGGGTTGAACTACTTCGGCGCGCGGACAGAGGAAAAGACCGAGGGCGATGTCGTCCCCTTGCTCTCCTTGGCCGCGCCGGGCGACATCGCGGAATTGCTCCATCCAGACTTCGTCCCGGACTGCGCGCTGGATTTGACGGCTTGGTTTGACGCCGCGGGCGAGCTGCACCTGTTGGCCTACTACCCCCCCCTGGCTCTCTCGGAGGCCTGGGTCATCGGCCTGCTGGAGGCCTGGGCCGAGGCATTGCGCACGCTGCCCGCGTACCAGCCCCCGTTGCCGCAGCACACCCTGTCGGCCATCCATGCGGCCTGCGCGTGCCAGCCCGAAGACATTGAGCTGATCGCCAAGCCTTGGGCCAGCCACGAGTCGATGCTTTACCAGCATCTCGCTGGGGATAATGGCGCTTACACGCAACAGATAGCATTCCATTTGGGCGGAAGCGTCGACGAGTTCCTGCTCATGCGGGCCTGGGCCGCGGTGGTTGAACGACACGAGAGCCTGCGCACGCTGTTCCCCATGCCGCACCACGGAGAGTTTTTCCGCGTGGTGCTGCGCCAGGCCAGAACAAGCGCCGAGTACCATGACCTTTCGCACCTGCCGCCGGAGGCCGCGCGAGCCGAGGCCGACGCGCTCCTGCTCGCCCAGCGGAGCAAAGGCTTCGACCTGGGCTGCGGGCCCTTGCTGCGCTCACAGTTCATCCGCCTGGACAAGGACACCTTGGTCCTTTGCTGGTGCTTCCACCACCTGCTCATGGACGGCTGGTGCATCGGGATTTTGCTGGAGGAGCTTTTCGCCACATACGCGCGCCTTGCCGGACGCGCTTCGCGGTCGCTGCCCGCGCCCTTCCGGCTTGCGGAGTATGAGCGCTGGCGCGCCGTTTTTGATAAGACCGCCGCCAAGGCCTATTGGGCGGCCCTGCTGGAAGGCTTCACCTCCCTTACTGGCGTGTTGGGTTCGGCCAGCGTGGCCAAATCCGGCGAGGGCGACCCGCAGACCCGGACGCTGACGCTGGACGCCGAGCTCAGCCAGAAGCTCGTGACCGTTGCGGCGGCCCAGGCCGTCACGCTGCCAGCCCTGATCCAGGCGCTCTGGGCCCTTGTGTTGAGCGCGGAAAACGGCGACTGCCGCGACGTGGTGTTCGGCATGGTCACTTCCGGGCGGCCAGCGGAGTTGAGCGGCGTGGACCGGGCCGTGGGCCTGTTCATCGAAACCCTGCCTGTGCGCGCGCGCTGGACCGCGGAAAGCCCGCTTGGCGATCTGCTGAACGATCTCAAGGAGCAGGGCTTGCAGCAAATGCGGCACGGCTTCCTGCCCATGGCGGAGATTGGCGGCAAACTGCTGGACCATTTGCTGGTTTTTGAGAACTATCCTTTTACTTCACCTTTCGGCGAGAAAGGGCCACGCCTTCTGGAAGTGCGGGGCTACGAGAAGATTCCGTATCCCCTCGGCATCAGCGTCATTCCCGGCGAAGAGCTCATGCTGCGCTTTTTGTACGATCCAACCCTGCTGCCACAGCCCCGCGTGGCTGTCTTCATGGATCGGCTGCGCGCGGCCCTGTGCGCCGTGGCGGCGCACAGCGACATCTCCTGCCGGGGGCTTGAGGCTGCGGTGGCGGCGGTGCCGCACACAGAGGCCTCCCACCAACTCCCAGTGCCTCAATCGGCAGACTCGCAGGCGCAACCTCCGGCGGGCGCGGGACCTCTGCCGACGGACGACGCCGCCACCATAGTGGATGTGGTGCGCGAGATTTACGCCGCCGTGCTCGGGCATCCCAATCCTTCGCCCGATGCGGACTTCCATCTGCTGGGCGGGCACAGCCTTTCCATCATGAGCGTCATGGAGCAAGTGGGCAAGCGGCTGAACGTGAAGCTCAGCATCGACGATATCCTCTCCAATCCCACCCCTCGCCGGCTTGCGGCGCGTATTCGTTCCGTCGCCGTTGGCGCGGTCAGCATTCCGCACGTGTCGCCGAAAGGCAGCCACCCGCTGTCCGCAAGCCAGCAGCGCATCTGGTTCCTGCAACGGCTGCACGAGGACACCCGCGTCTACCAAATCCCCTTTGCCGCCAGATTGCGCGTGCCCGTGGACAAAGACGCGCTGCAAAAGGCGCTGCTTTTGCTCGAAACCCGGCACGAGGCCTTGCGGTTGCGTGTCTCCTCCCAATCGCCGGAGCAACGGCTCGTCCCGCCCGGCGATTTGCGGCTGGAGTTTTACGAAGGCCCTTGCCCGGAACTCGAGCACGGCCCCTCGCCCATGCCCTTTGGCCTTGACCGCCCGCTGGCGCGGTTTGCGCTGTATCGCTAGGGCGATGCCGACTTCATCCTGTTCATGAGCATCCACCATATCGTGTTCGACGGCTGGTCGTCGGAAATCATCGTCCGGGAGCTGAACCAAGCGTATGCCGCAGCGCTGCGCGGCGCCTCCCCGGCCTGGGCGCCCATTGACATGGACTACCTGAGCTATGCCGCCTGGGAGCGGGAGCAGGAGCCCGAGGGACTTGCCGCCCTTCGCGATTCTTTGCTGCCCTTGCCGGAGCCGCTGCGCCTGCCCCTGGACTTCCCGCGGCCCGCCATGCGCAGCTACGCCGGCGGCGTGCATGTGTTTCGGCTGAGACCCGAGCAGGGCCAAGGCCTGAAGGACTGCGCGCGCAAGGCGGGCGTGACGCTGTTCCCTGTGCTGCTGGCGGTGGTGGGCGTGTTCCTGCACAGGCACACCGGACAGAAGGACATGATTCTGGGCAGCCCGACGGCCAATCGCGAGCTTCCGCAGACCCGGGACATGGTGGGCTTGTTCGTCAACACCCTGGCAATCCGCGCTACGGTTGACCCGGACAGGGACTTCATGAAGCTTGTGCGCACGGTGGACGCCTCTCTGCGGCGAGCCCTGTCGGCCCAGGCCTGCCCCTTTGAAAAGCTCATTGATGCCCTGGGCGTGGAGCGCGAGCCCTCCCGCAACCCGCTCTTTGATGTGCTGGTGGCCCTGGAGGACGCAGCCTGGACCAGATTCGGTCAGGAGCCTCTGCGCATGGAGGCCCTGGGCCTGCCGCACGATCGCAGCAAGTTCGATTTGAGCTTCTATTTCCGCGAAGTGGAGCCCGGCGCCTACGAGGTGCACCTGGAATACAGCGCGGAGCTGTTTGCCGAAGCCACCATCCGGGCCATGTGCGAACGCCTGTCCACGCTCATTGACGCTGTGCTCAAGCAGGACGCGCGCCCGGTTTGCGAGCTGGACATCCTGCCGCAAAGCGAACAGGCGCGGCTGCGCGGATTCAACGACACAAGCGAACCGCTGGACATTGAGCGCCATGCGGACAGCTGGTTTGCGGAGCAGGTGCGTCAAACGCCCGGCAACGTCGCCATCCTCGATTCTTTCGGCCGGTCCTGCACATACGTGGAGTTCGACGCCCTGGTGTCCGCCCTGGCCGAGCATCTGGCCGGGCAGGGCCTTGCCCGGGGCGACTACGCCGCGGTGTGCTTCGAGCGCACGCTGGACATGATGGCAAGCGTCTTCGCCGTTATGCGCCTGGGCGCGGTCTACGTGCCCCTGTCCGCCACCCTGCCCGAGGAACGGGTGCGCTCCATCTTGGAGGATCTCGGAGAATGCACGGTCATTTGCGCCCCGCAGCGCGCGGGGCTGTTCGCGGCCTGCGGGCGGCGCGTACTCGCGCCCGACCCGCGCGCCCTGCCATGTGGCGATGTGAAAGCGCACGCCGGGGGCCGGGGCTCCATCACACCGGATGACGTGGCGTATGTCATCTTCACCTCCGGCTCCACAGGACGGCCCAAGGGCGTGCAGATAGAGCACCGCAGCCTGTGCAACCGGCTCCTGTGGATGCAGTCGCGCTTCCCCATCGGCCCGGGCGATGTGGTGCTGCAAAAAACCACAGTGACCTTCGACGTGTCCATCTGGGAGCTGTTCTGGTGGTCGTGGAACGGGGCGGCCCTTGCCCTGCTGGAACCGGGCGCGGAAGGCGACCCGGCCCGCATCGCCCGCGCGGTCCAGGCCGGCGGGGTCACGGTGCTGCACTTCGTGCCCTCCATGCTGCGGGTGTTTCTGGACCACCTGGAGTCCAGGCCGGAGGATGTCGACCGGCTCTCCTCCCTGCGGTACGTGTTCGTCAGCGGCGAGGTTTTGCCCCGGGAGCTTGTTGCCCGCTTCAATGCCCTGCTGCGCGCGGAGCTGCACAACCTGTATGGTCCCACCGAGGCCACGGTGGACGTCTCCTGGCAGCCCTGCCTGGAAACGCCGCCCCACGCCGTGCCCATCGGCCACCCCGTCAGCAACACCGGGCTCCACGTGCTGGATGTCCGCCAGCGCCCCGTGCCCATCGGCGTGGCCGGCGAGTTGTGGATCAGCGGCGTACAGGTGGCGCGGGGCTACATGAACCGGCCGGAGCTGACGGCCAGAAGCTTTCTGCCCGATCCAGCCGCCCCAGGCGGACGCATGTACCGCACCGGGGACCTTGGCCGCTGGCTGCCCGATGGAGGCATTGAATACCTCGGCAGGAACGACGACCAGGTCAAGGTGCGGGGCCACCGCATCGAACTGGGCGAGGTGGAGGCCGCGTTCGAGCGCTGCGCGGGCGTGGCCCAGGCGGTGGTGCGGGCCTGCCGCATTGGGGGGCACGGCGCACTGGAGGCTTTTCTTCTGCCGCGCGGGAATGCGGTGCTGACTCTGCGCGGCATTCGCGACGAGTTGGCTCTCACCCTGCCGGATTACATGATTCCGGCGCGGTTCCACACCGTGGAGGAGATTCCGCTGAGCCCGTCCGGCAAGGCGGACCGCAAGCGTCTCAAAGGAACACCGCTTGTGCCCGGCAAAGTGGACATCACTGGCGTCTCCGCCGGGGCGGAGGCAAGCGCGCTGCAAGACGCGGTGCGCGCTCTTTGGCAGCGGGTGATGCCCGAGGTGGACATGCACGACGCGGACCTGGGCTTTTTCGAGGCCGGGGGCAACTCGCTGCTGCTTGTGCAACTGCACGCCCTGCTCGAAAAACGCTGGCCGGGCGTGTTCACCCTGGCGAGCCTGTTCTCGGAGAGCAGCATTCGGGCCCAGACGCTGTTTATTGAACAGGCGGAGCAGACGGAGCAGGCGCACGGCGCAATGCGGCCGCGCACCGCCGCCGCCAACGCCTCGATAGCGATCATCGGCATGGCCGTTCGTATTGGGGATTACGAGGATACGGAACGCTTCTGGCAGGATTTGGCCGCTGGCGCGGACAAGAATGTGCCCCTGCCGGAAAAGCGCCAGCGCGAGGTGCGCCAGATCTTCGAGGCCGTGGGCTACCCCTTCGACGCCTCGAAGCTGCGCGAAGCCGCGTATCTTTCCGACATCTCGTCCTTTGACTGCAAGCGGTTCGGCATGTCGCCGGGCGATGCGAGCCTGCTTGATCCCAAGCAGCGCGTGTTCTTGGAAACGGCCCTGCGGGCCCTGGATGACGCGGGATATGGCGGCGCGGCGCTTGAAAACGTCGCGGTGGGCATTTTTGTGGGCGCAAGCCCGTATCGGTTGTTCCAGGATGCGGTGACCAGGGCCTTCCCAGACCAGTCGGAGCAGATCTATCTGCTCAACGTGCCCTCCAACATGATGGCGCGCCTGAGCCACCTCAAAAACTGGAGCGGCCCGGCGGCCATGGTCGACACCGCCTGCTCCTCGGTGCTCAAGGCCGTGCACGACGCCTGCGCCAGCCTGCGTCAGGGCGAATGCTCCGTGGCGCTGGTGGGCGGGGCGCATACCATCGACCTGCCGGTCAAGGCCGACAAGGCCTTCACCATCGAGGCGACCTCGGGCCAGACGAAGACCTTTGACGCCGGGGCCGATGGCGTGGGCGCGGGCGAGGGAGCGGCCGTGTTCGTGCTCAAGCTGCTTGCAGACGCCCAGCGCGACAAGGACGCCATCCACGCGGTCATCGCGGGCAGCGCCGTGAACCAGGACGGCAGGGCCTCCAGCATCGCTGCGCCGAATCCCGACGCCCAGGCCGCGGTCATCGCCCAGGCGGCGGCGAACGCCAAGATCTCCTTGGCGGACATCAGCTTTTTCGAGGCCCACGGCACAGCCACCATCCTCGGCGACCCGGTGGAGATCGAGGGGTTGAGCCGGGCCTATGCCCAGGCGGGCATAAAACCGCTCCAGAAGGCTCCCATCGGCTCCGTGAAAGGCAACCTGGGGCACCTGGACGCGGCGGCCGGGGCCGTTGGACTGGCCAAGGCCGTGCTGTGCCTGGAGAAAGGTCTTGTGCCGCCGCAGCCCCACTTCACGCGGCCCAATCCGCACATCAATTTCGACGCCGCCCCGGTGCGGGTGTCCCAGACCCTTACCCCGCTGCCGCAGGCGCAGCGGCCCTGGCGCTGCGGCGTAAGCGCCTTCGGTCTGAGCGGCGTGAATGCGCACGTGGTTATGGAGGAATACGCGGCAGCCCCGGAGGCCGCGGCCTTGGAGGCCGATGGCGGCGCATGGTTCTGCGTGCCCCTTTCCGCCCAGGACGAGCAGGGCTTGCGGGCATATCGCCACAGTCTGCGCGAAGCCGTCGCCCGCGACGAAGGCCTGCCCCTGCGCGCCATCGCCGCAACGCTCACCACTGGACGCGAGCACTTGGCTATGCGCGCCGCCATTGTGGCGCAGTCCCGGCAGGAACTGCTGGATGCCCTTGACGCAGACGACGCTCCGCTCGCCTGCGCCGAACGGCAGCGCAGCATGGCGGACGCTCCGGCAGCCTTCGCCGTTTGCGCCACGCGGGAACAGGCGGAGGCCGCAGCCCGGTCCTTCCTGCGCGGCGAGCCCTTGTTTTGGCCCGCCGACCGCCCCTTGCGCCGGGCGCACCTGCCCGCCACGCCGTTCTCCCGCGCTCCGCTGTGGCCGCGCTTCGCCGAGCGTTTTCTCTTCGGCCCCACGCCGACGCCCGCGGGCGACGCCTACGAGATCGGCCTCAACCGGCCCGAGTTCTGGCCCGTGGCGGAACACCGCCTGAACGGCGTGCCCACCCTGGTGGGCATGGCCCTGCCGGATCTCATCGGCTGCGTTGGCGGCCCATTGCCGCTGCGCATCGCGGACGTGCGCTGGCGCCGGCCCGTGACGCAGCTTCCGGGCAGCCGGGCCACGTTGCTCGTGACGGAGGGGGATGGCGCGCGCGCCATTGCGTTGCATCATTTCCAGGGAGCGGCGTGGAGCCTTGCCGCCAGCGCAACCCTGCGCAACGATGCGCCGCCGCCGCCCGCCGCCCTGGACATTGCGACCCTGCGTCAGGGCATGCGTCCGCTGCTGGAGTCGGGCGAGTTGGGACCGGTCAGCGTCAGCGAGCGCTGGCTCTGCCGGGAGGAGCTCCTGGTCTCCGAGGACGGCGACCGTCTGCTGGCGCGCATCGCCTTGCCGGAGGCCTTCCGGCACGACCTGAACACCTTCCGCTGGCATCCGGCCATGATGGACGTGGCGGCGAGCCTGGCTCTGCATGGGGTGAGCGGCTACGTGCCCGCCCGCTGCGGAGAGATGCGCCTGTACCGGCCGCTGCCCGCGCGCGTCCATGCCCATGTGGTCATCACGGAGAGGCGGCAGGGCATGATCTTGGCGCGCTGCGCCATTGCCGACGCCAACGGGAATATGCTGGCCGAGCTGGATGACATGCTGTTCCTGTCCCTGGCGCAACTCCATCCGGACCTGGCAGAGGGCGAGGCCGCCGCTGGTCCGCGGCCGTTGCTCTACACCGAGCAATGGGTTGACGCCGAACCGCAGCCCGTTGCTTCCGGCGCAGACGACGCCATTCTCCTGCTCGGCTCGGGCGGGGGAGCCCTTGGCGAGGCCCTGGCGACGCGCGCCAGGCTGCAGCGCGAGCTCCCGGCGACGGAGGCGGAACGCAAAGCCCTTGCCGAGGAAATCCTCGGCGCTGGAATCCGCGCTATTCTCTATTTGCCAGCGCCCGACGACGCGCGCTGGAGGCTCCCAAGCCTGCTGCAGGAGCTTTGCCGACTGCGTCTGCGCGGCCCCCTGCGCATAACCGCCGTGGCCGATGGCGGCCTTCTGAACGTCGGCAGCGCGCCGGAACAGGCCCTGTTGCTCGGCCCGCTCCTGTGCCTGCCGCAGGAGGAGCCTCTGCTCTCCAGCGCGTACGTGGAAATGGCCTCCCCAACGGCTGAGGCGCTCCGGGCGCTTTTGGAAGGTCTCACCCGTTTTGAAGGGCCGTGCATCATCGACCGGCAAGGCGTTGTGCGTATACGGCGGTTTGCGGCCCTTGCGGAACCCCAGGCGACCTTCCCGACCCTCTCGCCGGAGGCCTGCGTGGTCATCACCGGCGGGCTTGGCGGCATGGGGCTCACCCTGGCGCGGCAGCTCACCGCCACAGGGGCCCGCGTGGTGCTGCTGCATCGGCGCGGGCAAACCCCGCCGGACCTGCCCTTTGCCGCGTACCGCTGCGACGTGACCGACACCGCGCAAGTGGACGAGACCTTTGCGGCCATCCGCCGCGATGTGGGCCCCGTGCAGGGGGTGATCCACGCCGCCGGGGTGGCGGGCGAGGGCTACCTGCTCTCCAAGACACGGGAGGCCTACGAGGCGGTGCTTGCGCCCAAGGTGGCGGGAACCTGGAACCTGCACCGGGCCACTCTGCACGACAACCTGCGCTTCTTCGTGCTGGCCTCGTCCAGAACATCCCTGGCCGGGGCTCCGGGGCAATGCGACTACACGGCGGCCAACGCCTTCCTGAACGCCTTCGCCCGGCGCCGCCGCATGCTCGGGCTGCCCGCCCTGGCCCTGTGCTGGAACACCTGGTCGGGCGTGGGCATGGCCGCGCGCGCCGGCGCTGACCTCGGCGGGCTTGCGTTGCGGCCGGAGCAGGCCTTCGGCGTGCTGGCTGCGGCGCTGGGCTGCGGGGCCGAACTGACCGTGGTGGCCATGCCGGGCGAGGAGGAGGCTTGGCGCAGGCAGGCGACGCTCCCCGAGCCGGAGACGCCCCGCCGGGACGCGTCCTCGCCTTCGCTCGAAGCCGAACTGCTGGAGATTTTCCGCGACAGTCTGGGCTACGACACGCAGCTGACTCCTGAGGACGATTTCTTCGAGCTGGGCGGCGACTCCATCGCCGCAACCCGCATCGTCAGCCGCATCGACAAGGCGCTGGGGCTCAAGGCCAGCGTCGTGGACCTGCTGGAGGCCGACACCCTGGGCGACTTCCTTGTCCGCGTGCTGGCCGAAAGCGCCAAGGCCACGCCCGCCAGACAGGATTTAGAGCCCGCCCCCGTGCGGGATACGTATCCCGTGGGGCGCGAACAACTGTCCATCCTCTACGCGGACCTGCTGGGCGAAGCGAGCCTGGGCTACAACCTTCCGGCCTTTCTCAAGCTTCCAAACGACCTGGACAAGGCGCGGCTTGAGCAGGCCGTGGCCGAGCTGATTCGCCGGCACGAGGTGCTGCGGACCACGTTCTGCGACTTTGAGGCCGAGCACCCGAACATGATCATCCACCCCTTCGCGGGGTTCACGCTGGAGGAGGTGCGCCTCCCTGATCTTGCGCACAAGGACGCGCTCATCACCCCCTTCGACATCAGACGCGAGGCCGGGTTCCGGGTCAAGCTGCTGGTGACGGACGCCGGGGAGAAGGTCCTGTTCTACGACATCCACCACAGCCTGGCGGACGGCAGAACCATCTCCCTGCTCAATTTTGAGCTGTACAGGCTCTATCACGGACAGCCGCTGGAGCCAGTCAGCGCGCAGCAGAAGGACTTCGCCTGGCGGCAGTTCACCCGCTCCGACGCGGAGGACCGGGACTATTGGCTGTCGCTTTTCCAGGGAGCGCTGCCAAGGCTCAATCTGCCTGCGGACCACGCGCGGCCCGCCGTCTTCACGCATCGGGGCGGCATGTACGAGTTTGAGCTGCCGGAGCCGCTGGTGGCGGGCGTGAAGAGCTTGGCCCGGCGTGAGGGCGCGACCAACTACCACATCGTGCTCGCGGCGTGGGGCCTGCTGGCCCACGCATACACCGGGGGCGATGATCTCGTCATCGCCATCACCGTGGATAGCCGCGGGGATCACCTCAACACGGCGGGCATGCTGGCCTCGCTCCTGCCCCTGCGCCTGGCCGTGGACGGCGCAAAGCCCCTGGCCGCGCTGCTCAAGGAGGTTCAGAGGACCAGCAACGAGGCGTTGCGGCACAGCGGCTACATCCTGAACAACCTGCTGGCGGGATTGCGGCCTCCGGCGTGTTTGGACCGCTCGCCGCTGAGCGAGGTCATCCTCTCCTACATGAACTTCGAGTTCGTTTCGGGCGAGACGCGGCCGCCGCAGCTCTTTGAGCCGTTGCGCTTCGGCAAACAGGTCAGCAAGACGGACCTGTCCATCTTCGCCAGCGACACGGGCAGCCGCATCAGCTTTGCCCTGGAGTACTATGCGGATCTGTTCAGCCACGCCAACATCATGCGCATGGCGCAGGATTTCACGCGCATTCTGGAGCTCATGGTCGAGGGGAGCCCGGCCGAACCTGTGCGGTTCGCCTGCCCTCCCCCGGCGCACCGCGAACCGGCCACGGCCACGCAGGAGCTGGGCGGCGATTTAAGCCAAGACATAGAGCGCCTTGCCGAGGCAAAGGGCGTCAGCGCGGTTTCGGTGTTGGTGGCGACCTTCGCCATCCTCCTCAGCCGCGTCGCCTCGCGGCGGGAGCTCGTGGTCGACGTTGCGGGCCGCGGGCCGGTGCGCTTCGCTATTGATGACGAGACGGAGTTCGACGAACTGCTGCGCCAGACGGACGCCAGCCTGGCGCAGAGCATCCAGACAGGGGCTGAGCAGGCATCGGCGCGGGAGGGCGCGGGCCTGCGCCTGGCCTTCGCCTGGGGCGCGAAGGGCGCGGCTCCGGGCCTCGACGCCGGACACGACCTTGCCTGCCGCGTGCGGGAGCAAGCGGGCGGTCTTTGCGTTCAGTTTGCCTACGACACACAGGCCCTCGCCACGGAGACCGCCTTGGCTTGGCTGGGCTATTACGTCCAATTTCTGACTGCGGCAGCCAAGGAAAACGCATAATGAAGATCTCCGACTTCACCCTCGACTCCCCCGCCAAGCCGAAAGCCCCCCAGGGGCAAAGCGTCGAGAAGCTGTTCCGCGCCGTGGTCGATACCGCCCCGGACGCCCTGGCTCTGACCGATGACGCCATGGCGCTGACCTTTGCGCAGCTTGACGAAATCTCCTCGGCCATCGCGGGCTTTATTCTGGACCAAGGCTACGGCGCGGAGGCGGCGGTGGGCGTGCTGTGCAGCAGAGGGGCGCTGTTTCTCGCGGCGGCCTTTGGCGCGCTGCGCGCCGGGGCCGTGTATCTGCCGGTGGAGCGCGAGCTCTCGCTGGCGCGGCGGGAGCACATGCTGCGGCCCGCCCGGCTCATCATAACCGACCGCCACGGCCTGCGCGACGCCGAATACCTGCGCTACCGGAATTCCGGCATCAAGCACATTTTGTGCGTGGATGCGCCGGACAGCCGCGAGGTGCTGGAAAAAGGCGGGGAGCTCGCCAGCACGACCTATTGGGAGGCCGTGGCCGAGGCCGGCGCGGACATGGGCTGGCGCAGCTGGTTCGACGCCAAGCCTCTGCCGGAAGCAGTGCTGGCGGGCATGGCGGAGGGCATTCTGGTCAAGACGGGCTTCTCGGGCGGGGGACGCGTGCTCGACATCGGCAGCGGCTCCGGCGTGGTGGCGCGAACCCTGGCCGGGGTCGCCGGGCGCTATACGGCGGTGGACTTGGCGCGCAACGAGCTTGACCGGGTAGAACATTTGGCCGGGCGTTCGGGTGGGGCTTTGGCCCCGACCGTCGAGGTGCGGCTGCATCAGATGGAGGCCGTGGACATCTGCTTCCTGGAGGATGGGAAATTCGATCTCATCTGCCTGAACGGGGTGGCGGAGAATTTCCCGGGTTACAACTACCTGCGGCGGGTGCTGGACGAGGCAATGGCCCTGCTGGCCGAGGACGGGGCCTTGTTCGTGGGCGCGGTGCCGGACCTTGAGCGCAAGGACGGACTCCGGACGGCCCTTTTGGAGCATGCGCGCGGCACGGGCGTGAGCGCGGGCCTTCTTCGATTGGATGCGGATGCGGAGCTGTTCGTGCCCGCGCGGTTCTTCACGGACTGGGCGGCGCAGAGCTCCATTCCGGTGGAGGTGTTCTTTTCCCGGCCAGCGGTGGAGCAGGGCGAGCTTTCTGAGTACCGCTATGATGTGGTGATACGCAAAGCCCGGCGGGCGCCGGCTCCCGTGGCCCGGTCCCGCTTCGGCATGGCGGACGCGCGGGCGCTGCCCCGCGATCAACTGCCCGTGTGCGCGCCCACCCAGGCCGCGTATGTCGTGTACACCAGCGGCTCCACCGGCATGCCCAAGGGAGTGGTGGTGGAGCACCGCAACCTCATGCACATCCTCCGGGCCCTGCGGAAATTCGGGGATGGTTGCCGGAGCGTGGCCCTGGTGGCCCCTCTGTCCTTCGACGCGTCCATCCAGCAGCTTGCGGTTTCCCTGTTCCGCGGCAAGCCGCTGCACATCATGTCCGACACGGCCCGCAAGAGCCCGGAGCAGTTTTGCGAGAGCGCGCGCAAACACAGGATAGACCTGTGCGACATGACTCCGGCCTTTTTCAACGTGCTGGTCGACCACCTGTTTGAGCGACGGCAAACGCTGCCTGTGGCCCGGCTGCTGTTGGCCGGAGAGGTGCTCCGCCCCGACACCATCCGCAAGCTTTACGCCATTCCCGGCAACGAGCGGGTGGTGCTTTTCAACATCTACGGCCCCACGGAATGCACCGTGGACTCCAGCGCCTTCCGCATCGACCACGCCAACCACGCGGCGTTCTCCGCCTATCCCATCGGCAAGCCCCTGGAAGGTGTGGCGGTCACCATCCGCGGCCGGGATGGGGCCGTGTCGCCGGAAGGCGAGCCGGGCGAAATCTGGATTTCCGGAGCCGGGGTCTCGCGCGGGTATCTGAACGGGGAGAGCCCGGGGGCCTTCGCCCTGGCGGAAGGTCGTCCCTGCTACCGCACCGGCGATTATGGCTCTTTGCGCGCTGGTCTGCTGCACTACTCCGGGCGCGAGGATCAGCAGGTCAAAATCCGCGGCAACCGCGTGGAGATAGGCGAGGTGGAGAACGCCATTGCGGAATTTCCGGGCGTCCGGCAAGTGGTGGTGACGGCGGACACTTTCCGCGCGGAGGAGGGCAGGAGCCTGGCGGCGTATGTGGTCGGCGCTGTCGATGCGGCCTTGCTGCGCAGTTACCTGGAGCAGCTTTTGCCTTCCTACTGTGTGCCCGCCTACTATGTGCCCATGGTGGAACTGCCCTTTTCCGTCAACCGCAAGGTGGACAAGAAAGCGTTGCCCTCCCCCCTGGCCGAGAAGCAAACCGCCGGGGGCCGCCCCCCCGCTGGAGCTGTCGAGGAGCAGCTGGCCGAAATGTGGAAGCGTCTGCTCGGCTTCGAGGTGCGCGACGCAGACGCCAGCTTCTTCAACCTGGGCGGCAACAGCATCATGGCCATCCGTCTCGTGGCCATGATAGAGAAAGAGCTGGGCGCGCACGTGGCCGTGAACGAGTTGTTCACCCACGCGAGCATCGCCCGGCTCGCCGAATTCATGGCAGGCCAGGCGACCGCGCAGGAAGGCCCGGTGATCAAGCTGTGCCGCTGTGAAGGCGCCCCAACCTTGTTCCTCTTCCACCCTGTGGGCGGCAGCGTGTTCTGTTACAGCCAGCTGGCCCAGGCGCTTGCCCCTTCCTACACGGTGTACGCGGTGGAGGCGGCGGGCTTTCGGGCGGAGCGCGTGGCGCTCAACACCGAACTGCACAGGGTGGAGGACTTGGCCGAGTTCTATCTTGGGGAGATCCTCAAAACCGGGGCCGAGAACATCGTCTTTGGCGGATGGAGCTTCGGCGGTCTGCTGGCCTACGAGGCCGCCTGCCGGTATTCCGCCATGGGCAATAGGTTGCGAGGGGTGGTGATTCTGGACTCCGTGGCCGATAACAGCAAGGCCAAGCAGATGGCGGCCCAGGGCGAAATCAGCTTGCTCAAGAGCATATTGGGCGACACGTTCGACGATGAAGTGCTGCGCTCGTTGCCACGTGCGGAGAAGCTGACGTATCTTGTCCAGTGTGGTGAACGCGCCGAGATGCTGCCTTCGGGGTTTACGCCTGCGCAAATGGACAGCCTGCTTCGGACATACCGATGCAACGCCCTTGCCGCGGCGCGTTATGACCACCCCACGCCTTCTGATCTGAAAATTTTGTTTGTGCGGGCTTTGGACTTCGGGAATAACCCGCAGATCGTCCCCGACGACGAATACCAAGGTTGGAACCGTTTTCTTAAGAAAGAGAACATCACCCTCAAATGGACAGAGGGAACCCACCAGAGCATGCTTTCACCTGGCCTTGCGGGCAATGTTGCCCAAATAATCATGGAGGGACTCGACAATGAATAATTGCCATCGCCCCTTTTGGGCGCTGCTCTTCGCCCTGGCGTTGTGCATGGCGCCAGAGAACGCCCATGCCCGCTTCGACGCCGCCAAGGTCCATGCCCTCATTACGGAAATGGGCGGCAAGGTCGCGGCCGAGCCCGAAATTCCCGGCTTGTCCATCGCCGTTTTGCAAAAGGGCGGCGACAAACCCGTGACGGCGGCCTTCGGCACGGCGTGCATTGAGAACGCCACGCCCATGACCCCTGAGACCCGGTTCAAAATCGGGTCGGTGAGCAAGGTGTTCACCGCCGCGCTCATCCACCGCTACATTGAGGACGGCACGCTCGCCTACGACACGCCCATCGCGCGGTTCTTCCCCGGATTTCCCAATGGCGGGGCCATCACCGTCCGCAACCTGCTGGAACACAGCTCCGGCATCATCGACATGCTGGCCCTCGCCCCAGTGCACGCCAACATGGCAAAGCACTGGAACCAGGAAGTGCTCGTCGCCATGGCGGGGGAGCAGCCCCTGCTGTTCCAGCCCGGGACGCGGCAGGCCTATTCCAACACCGGCTTCCTCATGCTGGCCATCATCTGTGAGCGGCTTTCCGGCCAGAGCTACGAGGCGCTGGTGCGCACCACGTTTGCGGAAAAGCTGGGAATGAAGTCCCTGCTGTCGGGCAATGACCATACGGTGGTGCCCCGGCTTGCCTGCGGGTACACCAATGCGGCGGGGAAAGGCTTCGACCTGCCGATGATGGCCAGCCTGGCCGTGGCGAAGGGAACGGGAAACCTTGAGGCCGCCCCAAGCGATGTGGTGCGGCTGGTCAATCTGGACCGGGTGTTGAAGAATACCGTTCTTGATACGGTGGCGCTCACGCCGCTTGTCATGCAGGGGGGTTGGAAGGCCCCCTCAAATAATCACAGCGGTAACGTCAGCGTCAGCCAACTCGATGGCTGCGAGTTGTTCGTGATCGATACGCCCCCGATAACGCTGGTGGGCAAGCTTGGCTCGTTCCCCGGCTTCGGAACAGCGTATTTTTACGACCGCCAAACGAGAATTGCAGTGGCCATCAGCGTCAACAACGAGCGAGTCATCCAACGGGCCATCTCTCTTGGGGCGGGCATACTCAAGGCCTTGCGCACCGAGGGGCCCACACACAAGTGATATGCTCCATTGACCCCAGGGAACGATTCGCCTAACTTGCGGAGATTCTGCGCTTTGCGGGCATCCTTTTGTCGGGCGGTCTTCCGTCTGGTGGCGGCCGGGAGCTGGGCAAACGTCCTGAAACCATTGTAGGACAAAGCATGAATCTGCAGGATTCCCGCTTCATCACGCTGCTGCGCCAACAGGCCGGGCCAGAGGCCCGGAGGCTCATGCTCGCCTGCCTGGGAGCCGGCATCACCCAGGGACTGACCGTGTTCAGCGTGCTTTCCGGCATCGAGGAGCTCTCTGGCGATGACGGCATACAATTCAAAACGCTCCTGCTCTTCGTGCTGGGCCTTTACGCCTTCTACCGCTTGTTCCACTACATAACGGGCAAGGCGGCCCAGCTTGCCCTGCGCGGGGTCATGGACAAGCGCATCCGCCTGGCCGCCAAGCTGCGCGGCATTCCCCTGGAGCGCTTTGGCCGAATGCGCGCGGAGCGCACCCAGGTGCTGCTGCTGGATGGGCAGGAAATGGTTGTGGAGGCCGCGCGCATGCTCATGGCCGCAGCGGCCAATTCGATCATGATGGTCGTGGCGGTGGGCCGCATGTTCACCACAACCTTCGTCGGCGCCTGCGGCGTTCTGCTTGTCATGGCCGCCGGGCTCGGCACGTTCCTTTGGATCATTCGCAGCGTCAACAGCCTCATGCTTCCGGCCCGGCAGGCGGAGAGGGAATTCGCCTCGGACCTGAGCGACCTGCAGGAGGGCTTCCAGCACCTCAAACTGCACCTGGGCAAAACGGTGGACCTGTTTCAGCGCTGGCTGCTGCCCGGCCTTGAAAAGGCCGCCGCCGCGCGCGACGCCACGGAGCAGAGACACGCCCTGGGCATATCCTTTTTCGCCGTATTCGACCTCCTCGTGCTCGGCCTCATCCTGTTCGTCATGCCGCAGCTTCTGTCAGTGGATTCCAAGTCCGTCACCACCTTGTTGGTGCTGGTCATGTTTTGCGTAACCCCCCTTATGAGCTTGGTGGGTTTTGTGCCCATGCTGGGCAAGGTGGAAATGGGCCTGGCCGAGCTTGACGAACTGGAGCGCCAACTGGATGCGGAGATTGAGGACTGCGAACGCCAGCGGGTGGAGACGCTGTGGGCGGGTCCTGTCCCCGCGCCGACGCCCTTTGAGAGCCTGAGCCTGCGCGACGTGCTCTTTGAGCACCGGGACGACTCCGGCTCGCCGGTCTTTTCCATCGTCGTGCCGGAATTCGAACTTACGCGCGGCGAAATCGTCTTCCTGTGCGGCGGCAACGGCGCGGGCAAAACCACCTTCATGCGTGTGCTCAGCGGCTTGTACACGCCGAAGTCTGGCTCGACGCAGGTCAACGGCCAGCCGCTGGAGGCTATTGGGCTGGAGGCCTACCGCAACCTGTTCTCCCTGGTTCCCGCGGACTTCCATCTTTTCCGGCATACGCTTGACCTGCGCTGCGGACCGGAGCGCGTCCGCGAGTTGTTGACCCTGATGCGTCTTGAGACCAAGGTCGAGGTGCAGGAGGACGGCTCCTTCTCGACCGGCAATCTTAGCGCCGGGCAGCGTAAGCGCCTGGCCCTGGTCTGCGCCCTGCTCGAAGAACGCGACGTTTGCCTCTTCGACGAGGTCGCCGCGGACTTCGACCCGGAATTCCGGCGGTATTTTTACGAGCAATTGCTCCCTGCGTTACGAGACCAGGGCAAGACCATTCTTGCCATATCGCATGATGACAGATATTTCCCCTGTGCGGACAGGGTGATCCATATGGCTGACGGCGTCTTCGCCTCCATTTCGACGGGCCGCCCGGTCGGCTGACGTTCATCCGGCCGCCGCCACAACCGATCCCGTAAGGCATAATTCTTGACGCATTGTGCAGAAGAACGTACGTATCACACTAATACGCTTATCAAAGGCAGCTGTACATTTCGCCACTGTCGCCACAACCCTTGAGGAGGCACTGTGAACGCAACGGAAAAAGCTTCAGAAACCACGCAGAACGTCACCCCCGAAGCGCCTGAACAGGAAGCTCCGCTCGTTTCCCAAGACGAGATCGACGCCCTCATTCGCAAACGCGTTTACGGCGCTATGGCCCTGGGCCTGGCTCCCGTAGCGGTGCTTGATCTGGTCGGGCTGTTCGCCATCCAGGTCGAACTGGTGAACGCGCTGGCGAAAAAGTACGACGTGCCCTTCAGCAAGGACAGAGCGAAGAACCTCATTGGCTCGCTTCTTGGCAGCGCGCTGCCGGTGGCCCTTGGCCCGGCCGTCTTCAGTCTGCTTAAGGCCATTCCGCTCATTGGCATGACCGCCGGCGCGGCCACCATGACCATCATGGGCGGCGCGTCCACCTATGCCATGGGCCGCGTGTTCAACCGCCACTTCGCCACCGGCGGCAACCTGATCGACATGGACGCCGTGAAGGTCAAGGAGAGCTTCCGCTCGTATTACAACGAGGGAAAGCAGTACGTGAAAGGTCTGCGGAAAAAGCCCGCCGAGACTGCGGAAGCCACCCAGACCGAGGACGCTGCTTCCGCGCAGAGCGCCAGCTAGCCGCGCGGACAGTGCACATCAAGGAATATTGCTTGGCCCGCCGCATCCTCTGCTGGCGACCTTCGGCGCGGCGCGGCGCGGCCGCGGTTTGGCGCACCACGTTGTTGTTGCTTTGCCTAAGCGCCGGGGCTTACGCAGCAACCGCTCATGCGTGGCCGATGTCGCACAAGGCGTCGCGCACGCCGCACATTGATGCGGCGCTGCAAAGCTATGCCATGGTTGAGAAGGTCAAGCCCTCGCGCATTGGCGCCGAGGATTTCCGAAAGGCCATCCGCACCCGGGTACAATGCTACGAGCAGGTGACCACACCGCTGGAGCGCAAGAAGCCTTGCAACATCAGCTACGTGGAATCGATCATTCACGCTGCGCGCAAGAATATCAAATCCGTGCCCGAAATCGGGCTGTTCGTCCGGGATGTCCAGTACTGCCCCATCATGTACAATATGTGCATTGGAGACATGAACTCGCCGGACTATTGCATCGACTACGAACGCCGCTGCATCGACAGGACTTTGGATAAATACTGGAGAGGTTCGCCTGAAAATGTCCTCCACGACTGAGCCGCAGCCAACTGCCGGGTCTTGGCGCGATCGCGTCAAACATTGGTTCGCCATCAGGCACGGCGGTCTTCTGGCCTATACGCTGGGCATGGCGCTCCTGATCCTTCTGCTCTGGCCGTATATGGTTGTCACGATCCACTCCGGCGCCATCGGCGTGAAATACTCGCCGCTGTTCGGCGGAACGGTGATGGACAGGACCTATTCCGAGGGCATGCACCTGTTGTTCCCTTGGGACACAATGTTCAGCTATGATACGCGACTGCAGCACGAGGACATCGATATTCCCGTACTCAGCCGCGGCGGTCTCTCCGTCGACATGAAAGTTTCCGTCTACTTCACTCCCATCGCGGAACGCGTGGCCGAACTACACAGGGACATCGGCCCGGATTATAAGGAAATACTCATTCGTCCCATCGTATCCTCCTCCATCCGCAACACCGTGGGCAGCTACTGGCCCGAAGACCTGTACACCACGGCTCCGCTCAAGCTGCAGGATGAGCTCATGGTCCAGGCCGTGGAGCAGATGGCCAGAAAGCCCGTCATCCTGGACAGCATCGTGGTCCGTGGCCTTTCCCTCCCTGAGCAGGTCAACCAGGCCATCGACCTCAAGTTCTCCGCCGAACAGGAGTACCTGCGCTACAAGTACGTGTTGCTCAAGGCTGGCGAGCAGATGAAGGAAAACTACATCCGGGCTGAAAGCATCCGCATGTTCCAGGACATCGTCAACGGCGGCATGACGGACGCCTACCTCCGCTGGGCCGGAATCGAAGCCACCAAGGAGCTCGCCGCCTCGGACAACGCCAAGTTCGTCATCATGGGCGGCAAGGATGGCCTGCCGGTGATCCTGAACATGGATTCGGACAGCGCCAAGGGGCGCGAAAAGCAAGGCCGCACGCTGCCGAAAGACCTCAAGACCTTTTCGAGCCACGATGCGGCAAAACCGGCTTCCAAGGACAAAACCGGCATGCCCGACTGGCAAGGCTTCAAGTCCCGCTACGAGGATCTTCAAGGCACGATTAAGAAGTTGACCCATTTCGACAAAGATCTCAACGCGACCGACACGGATACCGCAAAGGACTCGCCGACCCAGGGGGCGCAATGAACCTGACAATCATCCTTCTTATCGTTCTCTTCAGCCTTATTATTGGGTTCTTTGGCCGCAGGAAGAAGCTTGGTTTCTGGGGATTCTTCTTTGCAAGCCTGATGCTTACGCCGATTTTTGGGCTACTGCTGCTTATCATCGCCGGCCCGGCCAAAGCCCTCGAAGCGCAACGGCGTTGACGTCCTTCCCCCGCGCGCGGCATCGCCGCGTCCAGGCCGCGTCAGGGCTGGCATGCGTCGGGGCCTTTCTTCTGCCTTCGGCCGCAGTCGCACCACAAATATGTAAACGAGCCGCTCCCCAAAACATGCCGTGCCGGCACGTGTAAGCTTGGTCTATTCAAGCAGACGGCGCGAGCCGCTCTTGAGCTCCGGGGAAGGGGGGGGGCGTGGTGCAGCGCGACCAGCGCGACCCCGGGGAGGCCTTGCCCGTTAGTGGCCCTTGCGCACCATGCCCAGGCCGAGGTCGCGGGAGACGATGACGTCGGCGTTGACGAGCACGTCCGGGCTGAGGTCGCGCCCCATCATCCGCGCAGTCTTCAGGTTCAGGGAAAGGCCGATGGCGTCGGGCATGACCATCTTCAGCTTGCGCGGTTGCGTCCCTTGGAAAATGCTGATCATCTGCCCGGCGTGGAACCTGCCAAGCGGCTTCAGCTCAAAATCATAGGCTCCCATGAGCGCGCCGAGCTGCACCAGGGACAACCCCGTGCGCGCGAAGGTTGCGACCTTGTGCTCACGCAAGTAGCTGAGCAGCGGGCGCGGATCATCCGTTGTCCAGTCGAAGCACGGAATGTCCGGCAGGTACACGGCATCAACGCCATTCGTCACCAGCCACGTAAGCGCGCTCTTGCACTCGCTTACGGTTGCCCCTCTTTTCAAATGCGAAAATTCGATGAGTCTGGCGCCCTTTTCGCGCACGACATCACGGGCGTCCTCAAGACTGGTGTACGTGCGGCCCGCCGCCGTGTCCTCATACAGGACACCGAGCTTCTTGAAGTGCACCACCGTGTGGAACAGGCGCAACATGTTCAGCCACTGATCGGGCATGACGCACGTGGTGAGGTTGTCCACGCCGGAGTCCATGGCGCTTTTCACCACCCCGGACCCGATAGGATCAGAAAGCGTCATGGCGACGATGGGCGTGCGCCCGTTGTTGCAGGCGAGCAAAGCCTGCGCGGCCTCGGTACCCAGGCCGATGACGAGGTCGATATCCGTGCGTTGCATGAGCTGTGCGGCCATGCGATGCGTCCCGGCCTTGCCCATGGTGGTCCACGTGTTGACGCTATGCGCATCCGCCGGGAACTGCACCCTGTCGCCCCAGCCCTTTTCGGCAAGGGCGGCCTGCAGGGCCTTGAGCATCTTGTCGTGCACCCAGTTCGTTCCGGCTTCCAATACGGCGACCCGGTACACTTTGTTTTTGGGCTGGGCGCTTTGCTTTCGGCCTCTCTGGGCCAAGGCGGTGGTGGTGACCGCCAGCAGCAAAAGACACACAAACAGCGTCGTGAGAAGCCGTTTCAACTTAAGCATGCCCCCTCCCTATGGTCCGTGAATCGGCCCGCGCACCCGGTGAACATCGCAGGGTGTCTCGAAACGGGCGGGACACTCCACACGCCGTTGCACCGCAAATCGTTCCTGCTCGATGTGCCTTACCAGCTTTATTGAACTTTTGCCAGAGCCAGGTCATCGTCAGGAGGCTGGCGCTGCAAGGCTCAGTGAGTGCTGGCGCCACAGCCGGCAATGTTCTATCGCCCCGTTATAGCCTTCTTGCCAATATGGTGCAAAACTACACGGCAGAAGTCATGGGGAACGTATTGCATTGTAGCGGGATTGAGAAAAGACCGGCAATTTTTGTGGAGATGTTTGGTCAGCTATAGTCGGTAGTCAAGCAGACGCGGTTTGCGGCAGACCTTCTTCACGGGCGTTCCCTCTTCGCCTGGCGCAAGATGAAGGCAATCTGCGAATCAATCGCGACTTCTTCATTCGAAAATCCTCCGATTCGGGGTGAGCCAAGCCTAAATGAGAATTCTTTCATTTTGAATGGTCCAGTTTCCGGGAAGCAGGTCGCGCGCCCGGGGTCCGGCTTTTGCATCGGCGCGGCAAAAGGGAGCACACACCATGCGTTTCATCCACAACACCAGCACCGATCCGGCCTTCAACCTCGCCGCGGAGGAATGCCTGCTGCGCAGCACCGCCGGCGATGTGTTCATGCTCTGGCGCAACGCCCCGGCCGTCATCGTCGGCCGCAACCAAAACACCCTGGCCGAAATCGACGAGGAATTCCTCCGCAAGCGCGGCATCCCCGTCATCCGGCGGCTGACAGGGGGCGGAGCGGTTTTTCACGACCTCGGCAACGTCAACTTCACCTTCATCAGCCTGGACCGCCGTGGCGAGGGCCTGGATTTCCGCCGCTTCACCGAGCCGGTGCTCGACGCCCTGCGGGACATGGGCGTGCCCTGCTCCTTCGAGGGCCGCAACGACCTGGCCATTGAGGGCAAGAAGTTCTCCGGCAACGCCCAACACGTATCCAAGGACCGCGTGCTGCACCACGGCACCCTGCTATTCGCGGCCGAAATGGCAAATCTTTCCGGGGCATTGCGCGTGAACCCTGCAAAATACCAGGATAAAGCTGTGCAAAGCATCCGCAAGCGCGTCACCAACATCAGCAGCCACCTGCCGCAACCCATGCCCGTCGAGGCGTTCATGGTCAGGCTCATGGCCCATGTTTCCGGCGGTGCCGCCGGCGACGACCTCGCCCTCACCGAGGCCGAACGGCGGGAAATTGCGCGCCTTGCCGAGGAAAAATACCGCACCTGGGAATGGAACTTCGGTTTCTCCCCCCGGTACACGTTCTCGCGCAGCACGCGCACGCCCGGCGGCGTGCTGGACGCGCGCCTGGACGTGGCCGAGGGCGTTATCCTGGCCGCGCGTCTGTATGGCGACTACTTTGGCGTGCGCGACGTGGCGGGGCTGGAGGCCTTGCTCGTGGGCTGCCGGCACCAGCGAGAGCAGTTGGCCGAGCGGCTTGGCGACGTTCCCCTTGGGGAATACATCCAAGGCGTGAACCTGCCCGTGTTTCTGGACTGCCTCTTCTAGGGCCCGCTCGCCGTTCGGCGGTCATTCGGCCCGCCATTCGGCGGTCATTCGGCCCGCCATTCGGCGGTCATTCGGCGGCCATTCGACCGGGAGGTTGTTCGATTTTCGACCATTGTTCCCGAGCGGGACAGCCTCCCTGAGGGACGCCCGCGCAGGCCTCAGCAAATATATAATAATTATAGATAATTATCACAAGTACAGCAGAGGCATGGTCCTTGCTTTCCCCCTGGCATTGCTCAACCTTCAAAGTCAGGAGATTGTACGATGGATGCTTCGGAAAAAGCCTCGGCGGCCTTGGTCGGAATGCAGAAGAACGCGGAAAACGTTTTCGCGGGGTATTTGAATTTCACCAAGCAGATCGGCCAATACGGCCCCATCGACCACAAGATGCAGGAGCTCATCCTCCTCGCCTGCTCGCTCATGTCGCAGTGCGAAATGTGCATCTCCCTGCATATTCAGGGCGCCGCGGGTCTTGGCGCCAGCAAGGAGGAGATCATCCATGCGGCCATGCTCGCCATCGCCATGGGCGGCTCGCCCAAGATGATGTACATGCGCAATGTGTTTGAGGAGGTGGAGGATCTTTTCGGGTAGCGGCCAGCCAGGCCGGCGAGCCGGCGCACATCCGCGCCCGTTGCGCCACGCGAATCAGAAGGAGATGCGGCGATGGACATCAGGACCCATGAGCTGATCGACGGCGAGCTGTGCGGCGCACCCGTCGAGCTGGAGGAGGGCCGCAGCGTGGTCCGGCTGAAGACGCTGGCGCGCATGATGGCCGACGCCAGCGGACTGGTGCATGGCGGATTCGTCTTCGGCTTGGCGGACTATGCCGCCATGCTGGCCGTGAACCATCCCAACGTGGTTTTGGGCGCGTCGGAGTGCCGCTTCCTCAAGCCCGTGCGCGCGGGCGAGGAGCTGCTGGCCACGGCAAAAAGCGAGGCCCCGCAAGGGCGCAAGCGTCTTGTGCGTGTGGAGGTGGCCAGCGGGGGCGAAAACGTCTTCACGGGCGTGTTCACCTGCTTTGTCACCGATACGCACGTGTTGAGCGGCCAGTAGCCGGACGCAACAAAAAAGGACGGGGTCGGAGGCATGCTCCGGGCCCGTCCCTTTCATTGGCTGAAGTCGTGTCGTTTAAACGAACAAGGTGTCGCCGCTGGCGTTGCCCAGGCCGGGGTGGATGTCGAAACGGACCACGCCCACCGGCACCTTCACGCTGGCCGCTATTTTCGCCGTGCCGAGAGTGCCGAAACCGCCGCACAGCTCAATGGCGCCGATGCCTTCCTTCTGCACCAGCTCCTTGGCCAGGGCCGCTGCCTGGTCGTAGTTGCTTACGCCCACGGCCAGCAGGTGCACCATGGGGGTTTTGACCCACTGCCTGTCCTTGGCCGGGTCGGCCTCCGGGGCGATGAAAATAAAGGCGGCCTTCAGGGGTTCGCTCATGATTGTTCCTCCTGTTGTTTATGCGTGTCGCCGCGCGAAAAGGCCCAGCTCCCGGGCCATGTCCATGACTCTGGGCACGCTCACCACCCAGGGGCCGTCCGTGCGCAGCCGCACCGAGGCCGTGTGCCCCCGGTGGATCTCCACCTCGCGCTCCCCATCCACGGCGATGAGGCAGGGGCAGACGCCGACGGGATGAATCTCGCCGGGGAGCATCTCCGTCACCCGGCGCACGCCCACCTCCGCGAACATGCCCGGGGCGATGGCCGCGCTCACCACGGCCAGATTCTTGCGGCTCTTGGCCGGGCCCAGCTCCAAAGCCAGGCCGCGCGGCTCCTCCGGGGCGATG
>MNUQ01000113.1:0-3842 GCA_001871085.1 Desulfovibrionaceae bacterium CG1_02_65_16 | reverse complement strand
CCGATGGCGGACAGGCCGATGGCGTCGGCGCGGCAACGGGTTAAAAACAGCTGCGGCACCTTGTCCATCTCCCACACCGCGCGGGAGGCCATGAACACGTCGGCGAAGACGGCCGCGTCCACAAGCGCCACGTCCACCGGTTCGCCGTCGCGCAGAATATCCAGCATGCACACTTGCGTGCAGGCCCGCTCCAGGTGCACCTGGCCCGAGGCGACCAATCCCGCCGCAAGGCCGGCTATGGTCGCCTCGACCATGAAAGGGAAGACGTTGTTGGTGCCGGTGGAAAGCGGCAAAATGGGCACGCCCGTTGTGCCCTTGCACACGGCCCGGCTGGTGCCGTCGCCGCCGAGCACCACAAGGCACCGCGCGCCCAGGGTCTCCATGATGCCCGCGGCCACCACGGTGTCCTGCTGATTGCCGTGCATGGGCATCTCTATGGGCTCCACGGGAATGCCGGGGGTTATGGCGTTGAGCGCCCGGGGCACAATGCCGTAGCCGTCGGGCATGTAGAGAATGCGCGTCACGCCCGCGCGGGTGAGTCCCAGGATGAGCCGCCGGGTCATGCGGACCTTTTCCTGATTGTCGAAAACGCTGCCATGGGCCACCAGCCGGCGAATGTCCTTGCCGGAGGCGGGATTGGCCAGGATTGCTACTGTGCTCACCGTCGCTCCTTGCAAGCGTTTGGGGCCGCGACGGCTTTGGGCCGCCGCGACCCCGAGGGGGCTAGCGGATCGTCTTCACTGCGTTGAAGATGTCGTCCACGCCGGGGATGTACGCCTGCTCCAGCGGCGGAGAGAAGGGCACCGGGCAGAAGGGCGCGGCCACCCTGCGGATGGGCGCGTCCAGGAACTCCAGGCCTTCCTCGGCCACCATGGCCGCAATCTCCGCGCCGGGGCCGGCGAAGCCCACGGCCTCATGGGCGATGACCAGGGCGTGGGTCTTCTCCACCGAGGCCAGAATGGTCGCCTTGTCGAGCGGCTGCAGGCTGCGCGGGTCCACCACCTCGGCGCTGATGCCCTCGGCCGCGAGCTTCTCGGCGGCGGCCAGCGCCGTGTGGACCATCAGGGATGTGGCCACGATGGTCACGTCCGCGCCCTCGCGCTTCACGTCGGCCTTGCCGAGGTCGATGGTGTAGCTCTCGTCGGGCACCTCGCCCTCCACGCCGTAAAGCAGCTTGTGCTCCAGGAACACCACCGGGTTGTCGTCGCGGATGGCGCTGATGAGCAGACCCTTGGCGTCGTACGGGGTGGAGGGAATGACCACCTTGAGGCCGGGGATGTGCATGAACCAGGCCTCAAGGGACTGGGAATGCTGAGCCGCCGCGCCAATGCCCGCGCCCTGCGGCATGCGCAGGGTCATGGGCACCTTGGCCTTGCCGCCGAACATGAAGCGCATTTTGCACGCCTGATTGAAGAGCTGGTCCATGGCCACGCCGATGAAGTCCACGAACATCAGCTCGGCCACGGGCCGCAGCCCGCTGGCCGCCGCGCCGGCCGCCGTGCCCACAATGGCGCTCTCGGTAATGGGCGTGTCCATGACGCGCCCTTCGCCGAACTGGGTGAACAGGCCCTGGGTTACGCCGAAACAGCCGCCGAACCGGCCCACGTCCTCGCCGATGATGAAGACCTTGTCGTCCCGCTCCATCTCTTGCCGAAGCGCCTCGTTGAGCGCCTGCAGATAGGTTTTCTTCGACATATCGTCACACTCCGTTGCGTTGTCGTTGGGGAAAGGGAGGCCCTAGGCGTACACGTCTTCCAGCAGCTCCGCCGGGGAAGGCAGAGGGCTGCCCTCGGCGAAGTCCACCGCGTCCTTGACCTCCTGCTCAATGCGGGCGCGGATGGCCTCCACGTCCTTCTTCTTGAGCACGCCGCTCTCCAGAAGCTTCTCCTCCATGCGGGGAATGGGATCCTTGGCCATCCATTCCTTCAGTTCCTCGTCGCAGCGGTAGGTGCAGGCGTCGCCCTCAAAATGGCCGCGCCAGCGGTAGGTCTTGCATTCGATCAGGGAGGGGCCTTCGCCATGGCGCGCCCGCTTCACCGCTTCGGTCACGGCCTCGAACACGGCAAGCACGTCGTTGCCGTCCACCACCACGCCGGGCATGTCGTAGGCCGCCGCGCGGTCGGCGATGTCGGTGACGGCCATGGATTTGCACTGCGGGCAGGAGATGCCGTAGCCGTTGTTCTCGTTCACAAACACCAGCGGCAGCTTCCAGGCGCTGGCCATGTTGAGCGCCTCCTGCGTGGTGCCCTGGTTGGAGGCGCCGTCGCCGAAGAAACACACGGTCACGGCGTTGGTTTTGCTGTACTTGGAGGCCAGGGCCGAGCCCAGGGCCAGCGGGCCGCCGCCGCCCACGATGCCGTTGGCGCCCAGAATGCCCAGGTCGAAGTCGGCGATGTGCATGGAGCCGCCCTTGCCCTTGCAGTAGCCGGTCTTGCGGCCAAATATCTCGGCCATCATGAGCTTGAGGTCGCCGCCCTTGGCGATGAGATGCCCATGCCCGCGGTGGGTGCTGGTGATCTTGTCGGCGTTGGTGAGCCCGGCGCAGGCCCCGGTGGCGACCGCCTCCTCACCGATGTACAGGTGCACGAAGCCGGGAATGCGCCCGGCGGCGAAGAATTCCTGAAGCTTTGTTTCGAACAGGCGGATCCTGCTCATGGTTTCATACATCTTCACCAATGTCTTTTTGTCGGGACTCATGTGTCGCACCTCCGTTGTTCGTTTCCCGCGGAGCATCCGCGGGACTATGTGCCTGGCGTTGCGGCCGCCGGAATCCGGCCCGCCTCGTCCACCGAGACCGTGAGCACGGCGCAGGCCATGACGATGTTGCTTGCCCCGGGGCCGAAACAGGGAACCTCCAATCCAGGGGTCAGCATGCCGCCCTGGACCACCTCAAGGGTCTTTTCGCCGATGGGAATGGCCGCGAGGACCACCGCGTGGTCGACGTTGTCCGGCCGCGGCACGCCTATCCTGGCGTCGACGAAAACGCCCTGGAAGCGGTCGCGGCCGCAGATCTCCAGAATGCCGCACAGGCAGCTCCGGGAAACCGCGTCCCTGACGGCGCGCACCGCCGCCTTGGTCATGTCCTCGCCGTGCAGGTCCGCCCCGTAGCCCAGTTCTATGGCGAAGCGTTTACGCGTCATGTGACCTCCCCGGTTCCGCCGACGCTAGGCCAGCATCAGCCCCGGATTCTCCAGCATGTCCGCCAGCTCCCGCAGGAATGTCATGGCCGGTCCGCCGTCGGTGACCATGTGGTTGAAGGTCAGCGAGAGGGTCATCATCTTGCGGATCTTGATTTCGCCGTCCTTCACCGCGGGCTTGTCCACCACGCGGCCCACGCCCAGAATGCCCGTCTCGGGCGGATTCAGAATGGGCGTAAAGCCGTCCATGCCGAGCATGCTCACGTTGCTGATGGTGAAGCTGCCGCCGGCGATCTCGTCCATGTTGAGCCCGCCCTTGCGCGCCCGGCCGGCCACGTCGCGCACGCGCACGGCCAGCTCCTCAAGGGTGAAGCCGTCGGCGTTCTTCACATTGGGCACAATGAGCCCATTGGGCAACGCCACGGCGATGCCCAGGTTCACGTGGGCGTGCTGGTGGATGCCATCGGGCCGCAGGGTGGAGTTCATGCCCGGGTGGCGCTTGAGCGCACGGCACACGGCGTAGGCGATGATGTCGTTGTAGGAGAGGCGGTAGTCAGGGTTCTTCTTGTTGCGGTTGAGCAGCGTCTGCCGCAGGGCCGCCGTCTCGGTCACGTCGGTTTCGACAAAAACCGTGAGCTGGGCGGCGCTGGTCAGGCTGGCCATCATGTTGTCCGCAATAAGCTTGCGGATGCCCTCCATGGGCAG
>MNUQ01000013.1 GCA_001871085.1 Desulfovibrionaceae bacterium CG1_02_65_16 | reverse complement strand
CCGGGGGAATCATTCCCCCGGGCGGGGTGCGGGGCTGCCGCCCCGCATTCTCTTTGTCTTCAGCCGCGTGCGTGCCGGGTCCAGTGGGTGATGAACGCCCGGATGTCGAACTTGTGGGCCGCGCCGCGCGCGGTCATGGAGCGCACGGTGCCGAACACGGGCCGCTCCGGCCAGGGGCGGTCGTGCACGCCGCCCACGCTCCAGGCCGCGCCCGCGTAGCCGTTCACGTCGCGTCCGTCGAGGGACAGGGTGTCGTTCAGGCGCAGCACGCGCTCCAGCGCCGTTTCGGCGTCGTGCGACCAGAACAGGATCTGCTTGGCCCAGTACATGCGCAGCCAGCCGTGCATGTGGCCGGTTGCCAACAGTTGGCGCTGGGCGGCGTTCCACAGGGCGTCCGGGGTGTCGCCTGCGTCCAGCTGGTTTTCGCTCACCAGGTAGGGCCGCAGGTCGTTTTGGTGCTTGGCCAGGGTGGCCTTGGCCCAGGCGGGAAAGGCCTCTGTGCTGTCGTAGCCGGGGGTGTGCAGGCAGAAGTTCTCGGCCAGCTCGCGCCGCACGATGAGCTGTTCGAGGAAGGCGGCGCGGGCCTTGGCCGGGGCTTGGGCCTCCATGACGCGCAGGGCGATGGTCTGGGCGGAGATTTGCCCGAAGTGCAGGTGCGGCGAGAGCAGGGAGCCGGCCGGAGTCAGGGGGGTGTTGCGGTCGTCGGCATAGCGGGGCAGCCCGTCCGCGACGAAGCGCTCCAGCGCCTCGCGGGCGGCGGTTGCGCCCGACGGGAAGGAGGCCGGGGCCGGGCCGAACTCGGCCAGCAGGGCGGGCCAGTCGGTTTTGGGCAGGGGGCCGGGCCAGTCCTCGGTCTGGTGGGCCAGGGGCGGAAACGTGTCGAGAAATTCCGGCAGCAGGCGCTGGATTTTGGGGCGCAGGGTGCGGGCCATGTATTCGGCCTTTGGCGAGGCCACGCGCGCGGGAACGACGTTGCGCGCGTCCACCTCGATGGCCGGGCAGTCCAGATCGGCCAGGATGGCGGCCAGCCACGCGCGCTTGAGTCGGGTCGGATCCGCGTCCGTCACCAGCAGGCCGGCCCTGGCCTCGCGGGCGAATGCGGCCACCTCGCGGCCGGGCTCGCCGCGCAGCACGATGAGCGGGATGCCCCGCGCGGCGAGCAGCGTTGCCGTTTCCGCCAGGCCGTGGATCATGAAGGCGAAATGCGTCAGCGAGGCCAGCGCGTAGCTCCGGGCCAGGCAGAACACCACGGCCAGCGGCTGCCTGCGCTCGGCCGCCAGGGCCTGGGCGTGCAGCAAGGCCCAGTTGTCGTCCGCGCGCATCTCCCGGTGCATCCAGTAGAGCACGGGCCCTGGCTGCTGCGGCCGGTCATGGATGGCGCGGGCGCGGGCGCGGTGCATCGGTTGTCCGCCATGTGTCATTGGTCGTCTCCGTTGCGGCTTTAGGCCGCGAGGACCACGGCTTTGTGCTGCCGCGCTATGGAAAGCGCCCAGGGCGCCGCCAGCAGCAGCAGGGTGCCGCCCCAGGCCAGCGCCGCCGGGTTTTGCAGGGTTTCCAGCAGGGGGATGGCCACGGCCGCAATGGCGAAGGCGGCGGCGAAAAGCCATTCCTCGCGCGGGGAGCCCACGGGGCGCTGCGGCTGGCGCGTGGCCAGCAGGCGCAGGCCCAGGCACAGGGCCACAGGCAGAAACTGGGCCACGCGGAAGTCGCGGTAGCGCGGATCCACAATGAGCCCAAAGGCCTGGGACAGGGCGGCGATCGCAAAGGCCAGGTCCAGCACGCTCACCAGTCCGTCCCGGCTCTTGAAGAATCCGGACCGGCGGGAGCGCAGGGCCTCCAGCCGGGCGATGACCGGGACAAGCGGGACCGGGCCGGGACAGCGTCCGGCCGCCTGGTCGGCCAGCTCGGAGAACACCAGCAGGCAGAGCAGGCCGCCGCCGCCCGTCAGGAAGATGCCGCCAGCCACGCCCACGGGGTCGAAGGCCAAAAGCAGGCTTTGCTCCGCGCTGGCGGCCAGCAGCGTGGCAAACAGCTGCGCGGCCAGGCTCAGGCGCGCGGCGGCCATGGGCCCGGCGGGCCGGCGCAGCAGCAGGGCCAGCAGCGTCAGCAGCGCGGCCAGCGCGCTGGAGGCGCAAAAAGCCGTTTGCCAGTAAGGCTTTTCGCTCACGGGGCCGGTGAGGGGGAATTTGAGGTGGCGGTCCTTGTCCACAAGGCCCCAGTGGCCGCCCACAGTGCCCTCCTGCGCGGCCTTCCAGGGCTCGTCGAAGAGCTCGAAGATGTTGTAGTCGATGCCGCGCTCGTCGGCGGTGTTCATCACCTGGCGCACGAATTTCGCCTGGGCCACGCGGCCGGGCACCGCGCCCTCGCGCACGCGGCCGGCGCTGGGCCAGCCTATTTCGCCTATGAGCACGGGCTTGCCCGGAAAGGCCTGGCTGATTTTGTCGTGGGCCTCCAGCATGTGGGCGATGGTGTGGTCGAGTGGGGTGGGCGTGTTTTCCCAGTAGGGCAGCACGTGGATGGTGATGGAGTCGACCTCGCGGGCCACCTCCGGGTGCAGCAGCCAGTACTCCCACACGTCGGCGTAGGTCACGGGCTGTTTGATGGCCGCCTTGACCCTGCGGATGTAGTCGATGAGCAGGCCAGGGGTGACCTCGTCGCGCAGGAGCACCTCGTTGCCAACCACCACGCGCTCCACGGTGTCCGGGTAGTCGTTGGCGGCCTTGATGGCCCCGGCGATCTCCTCCTCGTTGTCCGACAGGCTCGCGCCGATCCATGCGCCCAGGATGACCTTGAGGCCGTGCCTGCGCGCCAGCTCGGGCACGGCGGCGAACTGCCCGCCGTTGGAATAGGTGCGGATGCGCGTGAAGTACTTGGCCGCCACGGCCATGTCCTCCTCCATCTGCGTGCGGGTGAAGGTTTGGCCGAAGGGGCTCTGCCCCGGACGATACGGGCTGAAGGAGGCGCTTTTGATGCGCGGATCGCGCGCGTCGGGGATATGCTGCGGGCGGCCCTGGGCCCACCAGAAACCGTAGTTGAGGGCCACGGCGGCGGCAAGGGCGACGAGGGCCGTGGCCAAAACGGCCAGGGCGTTCAGATTAGGGCGCATGGGATGTGGAACCTCCGCGGAGCTTCCGCCGGCCGTTGGTCGGCGCTGGGCCTGCCTACCCGTTCCCGCCCGGGGTATCAAGCCCCAGGGGACAGGCGGGACTCTCCGCGCCGGTGGCCAGGACATAGCGGTTTTTGCCGCTGCGCTTGGCGCTGTACATGGCCTTGTCGGCCAGGGCCATCAGCTCCGCTGGGGTTTGCGCGGCCGAGGGCGACAGGGCGATGCCGATGGACGCGCCCACGCTGACCTGCGCGCCGTCGATGCACACGGGCTCGTTTACGGCGGCGATGACCTTGGCGGCGAGGCTCTCGGGGTCAAAGGCCTCGCACGGCCAGGTCTCCATGAGCACGAACTCGTCGCCGCCGAGGCGCACGCAGTTTTCCGGCCGGGAGACGTGCTCGCGCAGGCGGTCGGCCACGCTTTGCAGCAGAATGTCGCCCGCCTGATGGCCCATGGTGTCGTTGATGGCCTTGAAGCCGTCGAGGTCGAGGAAGAACAGCGCCAGCACGTGGCGGCGCTCCAGGGCCCCGCCCACCAGCTTGGGCAGGGCGTCGGTGAGGAAGAGCCGGTTGGGCAGTCCGGTCAGGGTGTCGTGGTAGGCGGCGTGGTGCAGGTCATGGACGTTGCTCAGGTCCTTGACGATGCAGTAGAAAATTTCCGTGTCCGGGGAGTAGAGCACGTTCCAGTTGAAGCGCTTGAAGATGCCCTTGTCGCAGCGGAAGCGGAAGTCGAAGGTGGTGCTGGCCGTGTCGCTGGTGATGAGGCTTTGCAGCGAGGCCAGGGCGCGCTCGCGGTCGTCGAAGTCCATGAACTCAAGGAGGTATTTGCCGCGCAACGCCTCGGGCCAGAGGCCTGTGGCCCGCTGCCAGGCGGAGTTGACGGCCAGGATGCAGCCGTCCATATCAAGCGCCAGGGCCATGTCGTAGGACAAGGCCATCCAGGCGTAGCGTTCGACATTGAAGAAGCGGGCCACCAGATCGGGCCCCGCGCCTTCCTCCAGCAGTTCCTTTACATTCATAAGAGGACTCGCTAGCATTTGTCAGTGCATAAGTCTATGTTGAGTGAAGTGTTACGAACTTTGTCACAAACCCCCAGGGGGCCGGGTTATGACCCTCCAGCCATATTACGAGACCTTGTTCGTGGCTCGGCAGCCCGTGCTGGACGAGAATCTAACCACTTGGGGTTATTTCCATTATTACCGCCGTTGCCTTGAGCATAACTACTCCGAGTTCTCCGACCCGCTGCAGGCGACCTTGTCGGTCATCCAGTGTCTGCCCGCCTGTCTGGACACCTGTTCCGGCCCGGTCAAGTCGCTTATCCACCTGCCGCCGCAGGCGCTAATCACCGGCATTCCCAAGGCGTTAGGCCCGGCGTGCGTCATGCCCGTGCTTGATTTCTACCCTGGCGACGAGCCCACGCTTCTTACCGCGCTACGTAATCTTGCGGCGGAGGGCTACGAACTCGCCCTGGACCTGCCCGCCCCCTTCGATCTTGAAACGCCGCTGCTGGCCGTGTGCGCCACGGTGATTCTGGACATGCGCGCTCCCAGGGCCGCAGATGACAAGCTGAAGGGCGTTGTGGCCGCGCTGAAGGACCGGGGCAAGCGTTTGCTGGCCAAGCGCGTGGAGACCCACGAGGCCGCCGATCTAGCGCGTGAGCTTGGGTTCAGCCTCTTTGCCGGGCACTTTTTCCGCGAACCGGAGATGCTGTCCCAGCGCAAGGTCTCCGCCGCGGAATCCACGCGGCTGGGCCTGCTGGACGTGCTGGCCAAGCCCGAGCCTCCCACGGACATGCTTGTGGCGGCCATCGAGGCCGACGCCTCGGTGGCTTACCGGGTGCTGACGTTGCTCAACTCCGCGCATTTCGGCCTGCTCAAAAAGGTCTCCAGCGTGCGGCAGGCGGTGCTGCTGGCCGGTTGGATGCAGCTTTCGGCCTGGCTGCGGGTCATGGTCATGGGCGACGTGACGCCTTCGAGCAAGGCGCGTGAGCTGCTGCATCTCTCGGCCCAGCGGGCCAAGTTCTTCGAGCTGCTGGCCCAGGCGTCCGACCGGGCCGGCCAGGCGGACAGTTTGTTCTTACTGGGGCTTTTTTCCCTTCTGCCGGCCATGCTCGACCTGCCCATGGAGAACGTGCTGGAGAAGCTGGCGCTGGAGGACGGCCTGCGCGACGGCTTGTGCGGCAAGCCCGGCCCCTACGCCCCTTGGCTCGGCATGGCCCAGGCCATAGAGGACACGCGCTGGGACGACATGGCCCAGTACGCCCTGCGGCTGAATCTGCCCACGGGCTCCGTGGCCACGGCCTATAACGCCTCGTTCAAGTGGGCCGACATGCTGCTGGTGGCGCTGCCGAACCACAACGGGCAGAGCGCATGCTGAACCGCGTGCCCAGGCGCGGCTAACCCTCCTCCCAAGGAGCCCCCATGACCCGGCCGACGGACTCCCCCGCATTGACTCTGGCCGGGCTCACCGCGGCGAATGGTCCTTGGCTTGCGGCCCGGCTGCTGCGGTTGGCGGAGGCCTCCGGGCTGGAGCTGCCTCAGGTGGTCGCCGGGCAGGCTGTGGCCGCTTCCTCGCGGTTGTTGGCCGAGACCCTCGGCGCGGAGGGGCGTCCGGTCCAGAACGCCGACGAGGCGGCGGACCCCGTGGCCCGCATGGGGCGCGAGCAGGCTCAGGCGCACCAGCAGGCTGGGCTTTCCCTGCCGGCCTCGCTCAAAGTGCAGCGGCTGCTGCGCCGCGCCTACGATGATCTTGTCCGTGAATCCTGGGTGGAGAAGGACTCCCGCGCGCGCGCCCATGAGGATGTGGAGCGTTTTTTCGAACGCGCGCTGGTCGGACTGGTGGCCGCATGGACGGGCTACGCCTCCGCCCGGCCGGACCCGGAGCTGGCCGAACTGGTGTCCAGGCGCGAGGACGAGCTGCGCCGCACCCTGGATGCCGCGAAAAGGCTCACCCAGGCCCTGCGCGAGTCGCGCCGGCGCGAGCAGGCCCTGACGGAGCGCCTGGGGCAGACGGCGGCGGCCGCGCGCAAGCTGCGGGACCGGCTCTGCGCGCTTGAGGCCAGTCGTGAAGCCGCCCCATCCGCCTCTTCTTCGATGGTCCCTTCGGCGGTCCCCTCGGCCTCTTTCTCTCTTGAATCAACGCAATCGCTTGAATCCAGCGGCGCAGCGCGGGCCGACGAGGCCGAGCTTGCCCGGCTGCGGCAGGATTTTGAAATCCGTCGCGAGGCGTTGGAGCACAGCGCCACGGCCGCGCGCGACGAGGCCAATGGTCTGCGCGCGGAGTTGCACGCCCTGCGCGAGGCCCACGCCAACCTTGCCTCCGAGGCCGAGGCCATGCGCGCGCGCCTGTCCGAGGCCGGCTCACGCGTAGCGGAGCTGCGCCGCGCCCAGGAGCCGCGCCCCGAGGATCGTCTGACCGGGGCCGTGAAAACCCAGCCCTGGGCCGAAAAACGCATCGAAGAGCTGGAGGGCGTGCTTGAGCGCGAGCGGGAACGCGCCACCGCAGAGCTCACCAACGCACAGGACCAGATGCGCGGCTTCGCCGCCGAGCGCGAGCGGCTGCGAGCCCAAGCGGCGCGCCTGGGCGTTGAGCGCGACACTGCGGCCGCCGAGCGCGCGGCCCTGCTGGAGCGCCTCGCCAAGGCCGAGGCGGAGCTGGCCCGTCGGGCGGAGGATTGAGCCGGGCCCAGACGGAGCGGCGGAACGCCCACGTGGAGCTTGAGCATGCAAGGCCGGCCTGTCCGGATGGAGCGGAGACCCTCAAATCCGGCGAAGCTCTCACGTCCGGCGAAGCTTTCACGTCCGGCCAAGCCGGCGCGAACGGGGGGTGGGGATTGAACGCGACGCAACGCCCAGAACGCCAGAAATAGTTCGTCGGGGCTGGCTGGCTGGCCTGAACGCCCGAATGGGTGCCCGAATGGGTTCGTCTGAATGGACCGGGGCGGGCGGGCTTACTCTTCCCGGCCCAACTCCATGATCCGCCGCGCGTAGGTCTGGCGCAGCTCCTCCATGTATGTGGCGTCGATGGGGCCTTTCCAGGTCACCACCTCCGCGTAGCGTTTGGGGATTTTGGCGTGCAGGGGCGCGTAGCCCGAGCGCAGCCGCAGCCGCCAGCGCAGCTTCTGTATGGCCTCGCCCGCGGCGTCGAGGTTGGCGGCCACGTCCGCGTAGCCCAGCGACGCAAGGGCGCGGCCCAGGCGTTCGTGGCTGTACACCCCGCGCGCGAACAGGCAGCCCACCATGCTGGTGAGCACGCAGCGCCCGGCCTCGTCCTTCACAAATCCCGCCACGACTTTTTCCGCGTCCTTGTCCTGCGGCTTCTGGTCCGCCGAGTAGGCGCCGGAGTCCAGGTGCGAATGGCGGAAGCTTAGGGACTCGGACACGAAGAACGTTTCGCCCGTGGCGTAGCCGGCCATCTCCTGGCCCAGCACGCAGGCGTAGTCCTCGCCGTCGTATTGGGCGGCGGCCTTCATGGTGCCTTGCGCCAAACGCTGGTAGAATTCGTTGGCGCCCGCGCCCAGGTGGCGTATGGCCGCCTTGTAGCCTTCGGCCTCGCCGAAGGTCAGTTGGACCAGGGTTTCGGAAAGGGTCACGTCGCCCCGTTGCAGGGCCTCCGTGGCCCAGGCCAGCGCCACTCCGGCGCTCATGCAGTCCAGCCCCTCGCGTTCCACGGCGTCCATGAGGCCGAGCACCTTGCTGCCGTCGGTCATGCCCAGCATGGAGCCCAGGGAGAAGATGGGCTCGTAGTCGTAGGCCACCTGCCGGTACAGGTAGCGGTGGCCGGCCATGAATTTCTCGCGCAGAAAGCCCACATGGATGCAGCCCACCGGGCAGCCCGCGCAGGCGGCGTTGCGCAGCAGCATGTCGTCGGCGAAGCGTTCGCCGCTGATGCCGTCGATGCCGGAGTCGGTGGTGGCCTGCAGGTTGCGCCAGGGCAGGCTTTTCAGCTCGTTGAGGGCGGCCACGTTTCCGGCGGTGCCCAGGTCGTGGTATTTGCTCATCATGCTGGTTTCGGTGACCAGACCGTAGATGTCCTTGAAGGCGGCCGCGTAGTCCTTGTCGTTCTCGGGCAGGGGGAAGGAGGCGTCGCCCAGGATGGCGATGGCCTTGAGGTTTTTTATGCCCATGACCGCGCCGGAGCCCATGCGGCCGAAGTGGCGGTAGGTGTCCACGTTGATGCAGGCGTAGGCGCAGCCGGTTTCGCCCGCGGGACCGATGCGCAGAATGCTGCGCGCGCCGCCGCCGGGCAGCATGTGGCGCAGCATTTTGCCGGTGGTGAAGACATCCTTGCCCCACAGGAAGGGCGCGTCGATGATCTCCATGTGCCGCGCGCCGATGGAGAGCACGCTTGGCCGCTCGGCCCGGCCCACCACAACCAGCGCGTCCATGTCGGCGAAGCGCAGGGCCAGGGCGCTGCGCCCGCCCGCGTGGCTCTCCGTGTACTGGCCGTGGTAGGGTGACAAAAAGCCGCACACGGTTTTGCTCATGAGCGGAAAGTAGCCGGTGAGCGGCCCGATGGCGAAAATGAGCGGCTGGGCTGGGTCGGTCCAGGGCAGGCCGGGATCGCCGAATTTTTCGAACAGCA
>MNUQ01000130.1 GCA_001871085.1 Desulfovibrionaceae bacterium CG1_02_65_16 | reverse complement strand
AAGTAGGGCGCGGCCATGCCCGATCCTGCCGTGCGCCTGCCGGCGGAGTGGGAGCCCCACGCCGCCACCTGGATAACCTGGCCGCAGAACCCGCGCGACTGGCCGGGCAAATTCGCGCCCATGCCCTGGGCCTTTGCGGAGATCATCCGCAAAATCGCCAATGGCGCGGGGACCGAACGCGTCCGCGTGCTCGTGGCCGACGCGAAGACCGAAAGGCGCGCGCGTGGCCAGTTGGCCAAGGCCGCAGTGGACCTCTCGCGCGTGGATTTCTTCCGCATCCCCACGGACCGGGGCTGGATGCGCGACTGCGGCCCTTGCTTCGTGGAGCGTGCGGGGCGCGTCGCCGTTGCCGGCTTCGGCTTCGACGCCTGGAGCAAATACCCGGAGTACCAGCTCGACGCCCGTGTGCCCGAAACCATCGCCGGGCTCCTCGGCATGGCCTACGCGCCCGCCACGCGCGCGGGCCGGCTGGTCACCTTCGAGGGCGGCGCGCTGGACATCAACGGACGCGGAACCCTCGTCACCACCGAGGAATGCTGCCTGGACCCTTCGGTGCAGGTGCGCAATCCCGGCTTCACCCACGCGGACTACGAGGCCGTGTTCGCGCAGGCGCTCGGCGCGTCGAACACGATTTGGCTGGCGAACGGGATCAAGGGCGACGACACCCACGGGCACGTGGACGATTTTTGCCGCTTCATCAACGCGCGCACGCTGGTTCTGTGCGCGGAGAAAAATCCGGCCGACGAGAACCACGCCATCCTTGAGGAGAACCGCGAACGCCTGGAAGGGGCGAGGCTGGAAGATGGCTCGCGGCCCGAGGTCATCCGCCTGCCCATGCCAGCGCCGCTTTTTTTCGACGGCCTGCGCCTGCCCGCCAGCTACGCCAACTTCCTCATCACCAACGCCTGCGTGCTGGTGCCCACCTTCAACGACGCGAATGACCGCATCGCCCTGGGCATTCTGGCCGAGCTCTTCGACCGGCCCGTCGTCGGCATCCACGCGGTCGATCTCGTGTGGGGTCTGGGCACGGTGCATTGCCTTACCCGCCAGGAGCCGCGCGGCTGACGAGACCGCTTCTCCTCGGGTGTGTCGGGTCTCTTCACCCTTGCAAATGTCTGTATGCTAGTTGGTATATATTTTGTTTTATAACCTGCCCAGAGGCCGTCGCAGTGGCTGCGCCGTCCACTTGCGTTTATGAGCGGCAAGCCTCCTTGCCCAATATCTGTGCCCGTTAGCTGTGGAGTTGCAAGACGTTGTTCACTCCCGCCTCAATTCGGCTGATGGGTGGTTTGTTTTGTAACGCTGAATGATTTCTGCAGAAATTGTATTCATGGAGCCAGCGAGGCAACTCGCTTGTTCTTTCGTCTGAACTCGGGTAGGCGGCGTCTGGTCCGCAAACAAAATCTTCACGCCTGGCAAGAGCCGCTTCGAAGAGAAAGGCGACCTTCGCGACAAGCTTCGCGCCGCAGGGGCCGGTGCGACATCCGCTCGCATCGCGGCTGCCACTGGCATCTGCTCGTACCGGACATACGACACATACCGCGAAGTCGGCGATGACTTCGCGCCGTTCGCTGAAGCGCAGGGCGTCTATGACGTTCGAGACTTGAGGCCGGAGCATGCCATGGCTTTTCTGCGTGGGGAAATAGCCGCTGGGCTGTCGTGTAATTCTCTGCGAACCTACGCCGCCGCGCTCGGCAAGCTCGACAATGCTCTCGGGCGCGCCCCACGGAAGATGCACGTCTCTACGACGGCACGCGTCCTGTCCGGGGTCGAAGAAGTGCGCGCGCAGTTCAACCGCGAAGCCCCACGCCTTGACCAATCGCGACGGGCATACTTCAAGCCTGCGGCGGTCGTCGAAGCGATGCGGGATGACGCTCGCCGGCTCATCGGTCGCGTCCAACTCACCGGCGGACTTCGCATATCAGAGGCGCTTGGGCTCCGCCGGCAAAACCTCCACGGCGGGACGTCGGATCCTGTGCTCGGCACTCCGTGCGGCGAGGTTTCGGTCAAGGGCAAGGGCGGCTTCCGACGGTCTGCCTTTTGGCCAGCGCCCGTGTACCGCAAGCTTGCCGAACATCTGTGTGCGGCTGGCGGCACGCAGGTCGAGTACAAGCCCTACCTCGCAGATCTCCGACAAGCGGCGGATTTCACCGGCGGCTTGTGGGGGGGGCGCATGGCCTGCGGCACTCCTACGCGCGCGCCTTCCTCATACAGGCGGCCGAGGCCGGGCTCACGAGTGAAGACGCAATACGCGAGGCTTTGGAGCGCCTTGGGCATCATCGTTTGAGCGTCCTGCGGATTTCCTGCCGAGGGAAGAGGCAATGTCGGCGCGCATTCGCAAGTTCTGGCCCGTCGTCCGCGCGCTCCGACCAGGCGCTCAAGCTGGTTCATGGCCAAACGGCGCAGGGCGCGGTGCACCCTCGCCACCGGCAGGCCAAGCTGTCCGGCGATGCGACGCCCGGTGGGCCTTTGATGCCGCAACATGGCGACTTGCTCCATCAGTTCAGCCTTGAGTGCGGCTGGCGAACGCCTGGGCCGGGAAGACCTGTCTCGGAGTCCATCGCCATTTGCGTGGCGGTGCAGCCACTTATAAACAGTTCGGACTGAAACGCCCAAGGCTGCGGCCACGCCCCTTGGGGCCTCACCCCCTGCACCCGGCGCACCAGCTCCTCTCGACGAACGACTGTCAATCTGGCATTGGCATGAATGTTCACTCGGTTCTCCTTTGGCCGATTGGGTTCTCGCAAACACAACCTGACCGATTCGGGCCGAGTGAACAACCTCCTATAACTTCACACCTAGAGCTCGCGCCAGCTCAGACGCTGGCGTCCAGTCCGTCGGGCGTCGCGCGCGCGTCGAGCGTAAGCTGCAAAAACGCCAAATCCAGCCAGCGGCCGAATTTCGCCCCCACCTCGGGCATGAGCCCCGTGGGCACAAAACCGAGCTTTTCGTGCAGGCGCAGGGAGCCTGTGTTGCCTGCCTCCACGCAGGCCACCATGACATGCTTGCCCAGCGCGCGCGCCCGCGCCACCAGCTCCCGCAGCAGCGCGGTGCCGATGCCGCGGCCACGCGCATCGCGCCGGATGTAGACCGAATGCTCCACCGTGTGCCGGTAGCCGTCAAAGGCGCGCCAGTCGCCAAAGGCGGCATAGCCCAGCACCGCGCCGTCAACGTTGTTCTCCACCGCCACCAGCACGGGATATCCGGCCATCTGGTGGTCCTTGAGCCAGGCGGCGCGGTTGGCTGCGTCCACCTCGGTCTCGTTCCAAATGGCCGTGGTGGTGGCCACTGCGTTGTTGTAGATTGCGAGAATCCCTTCAATATCATCGGACGTGGCGTCGCGGATGAGCATGCTGCGCTCCTTTGCCGAGGGCTGCCATGACGTGGCCAATGGGGGCGAGGGTGGCCCAGGGGGTTGCGGATGTCCATAGCAAAAGCGGCGCGTCCGGGCTTGCCACGGGGTTCGGGCGGCGCTACCATCGTCATGTCCTATACGCATGACAACCGGCGCAACCGGCGCGCACGACGAACCATCGCGCAGCCGCCGCGCGGCCGCACAAAGGAGGGAGCCCGCCATGACCGCACCCGTCACCGTGACCCAAAACACCCGCATCGGCTGGATTGGCACCGGCGTCATGGGCCTTTCCATGTGCGGGCACCTGCTGTCCGCCGGGCACCCGGCTGTGGTGTTCAACCGCACGCGGGCCAAGGCCGAGCCGCTCATGGCGCGCGGAGCGGTATGGGTCGAGAGCCCCCGCGCCGTGGCCGAGGCCGCGGACGTCGTGTTCACCATCGTGGGCTATCCGGCCGACGTGCGCCGCGTGTACTTGCAGCCCGACGGCGTGCTGGCGGGCCTGGCTCCCGGCAAAATCGCCGTGGACATGACCACCACCAGCCCCAGCCTCTCGGCGGAAATCGCCGCTGCGGCGGAGAGGCTCGGAACCTACGCCCTCGACGCCCCGGTCTCCGGCGGCGATGTGGGGGCGAAGAACGCCGCCCTGTCCATTATGGCCGGCGGCGACGCGGCGGCCTTTGCGGCGGTGCGCCCGCTTTTTGAGCGCATGGGCCGCATTATTGCGCACCAGGGCCCGGCGGGCGCGGGCCAGCACACCAAGATGTGCAACCAGATCGTCATCGCCGGCACCATGATCGGCGTGTGCGAGAGCCTGCTCTACGCCGTGCGCGCCGGACTCGACCCGCAGGCCATGCTCGGCTCCATCACCAAGGGCGCGGCCGGCTGCTGGACGCTGGACAATCTGGCGCCGCGCATTTTGAAGGGGGACTACGCGCCCGGCTTCATGATCGACCATTTCGTGAAGGATATGGGCATAGCCCTGGAGGAGGCCGGGCGCATGGGGCTGACCCTGCCGGGCCTTGCGCTGGTGCGCGAGCTGTACGAATCCGCCGCGCGCAAGGGCCACGGACGCGACGGCACCCAGGCCCTGTATCTTGCGCTTAAGGAGCTTGCCGCCTAGTCTTTCGGCCCTTTGGATGAAGTGCGGAGACGCTTGGTTTCGCCGGGCGTCTCTTTTTTTGCGCCGCGCGGCCCCTGGCCGGATCTATTTGGAGGACATGTCGCAACGGGGCACCAGGGGCTCGAAGGAGCCGGTCTCCGGCAGGTAGCTTAGCAGTTCGCCTTTGCGCATGTCGAAATACCAGCCGTGCAGGTACACGCCGCCGTTGGCCACGCGGTCCCGCAGCCAGGGAAAGGTGAGCAGGTTCTCCAGCGAAATGAGCACGGAGGCCTGCTCGCAGGCGCGCTGCCGCAGCTCCCCGTTCTTGTGCGTCAGCGTGTCGGCCACGCCGCGCAGAGCCGGCTCGGCAATGGTCACCCAGGGGGCGATGAACTCGCCCAGCGCCTCGCGGTCCGGGGCCATAAGGGCCTCGATGCCGCCGCAGCACGAGTGCCCCAGCACGATGACATGCTCCACCTTGAGGATTTTGACGGCGTACTCCAGCGCTGCGGAAACGCCGTGGCGGCCGGGGGAGGTCTCGTACGGGGGCACGAGGTTGGCCACGTTGCGCACCACGAAGATGTCGCCGGGCTCCACGCCCAGCAAAAGCGCCGGGTCCACGCGGGAGTCGGAGCAGGCGATGACGAGGACCTTGGGGTGCTGGGCCTCGTTCAGGTTGGCGAACAGCTCGTTGTCCTCGCAAAAATACGTGCGCTGGAAGCTTTTGAAGCCGGAAAGAAACCGGGCGATATCCTTCATGAACAGGGGACTCCGTGGCGGGGGCCCGGGTGGGCCGGGACGCGTCCGCGCGTGAATGGTGGTGGGCGGCCAAGGAGCAGGAGTCTAGGGCAGAGGCGGCCGGGGCGCAAGTCCTCTTGGGGTGGCTGGAGGCGGTCCTGTCGCAGGCGTTTCCTGCGGCAGGGAATTATTGCGGGCCCAGGCTGGCCGGCCTGCCGCCTATCGCAGGCGTTAGCCGCGGAAGCTTCCAGGTGCTTCCGGCCGGTTGGAGGCGGCGAAGCTGGCTGGGGCGCGGGCGCGAAACAAGGCGGCCTCCGCTGGGGGAAGCCGCCTTGTTCGGTGAATGTGCGGCGTTGCGCCTAGGCCTTTCGGTTGTCGTCCTGGCGCAGTTCGGCAATGAGGTTGGTGAGCACTCCGGCCTGCTTGGCCAGCTCCTCCACGGCCTGCGTCGCATCGCTCATGGCCTTGGAGGTCTCCTGGGCGATGGTGCTCACCTGCTCAATGGAGCGGCTGATCTCCTCGCTGGCGCTCGACTGTTCCTCGCTGGCGGTGGCGATGGAGCGCACCTGGTCGGAGGCGGAGTCCACCAGATGGACGATTTCGGCAAGCGCCTGGCCCGACTGCTCGGCCAGCCCCGTGGTTTCGGCAATGAGCTGGACCGAGGCGTCCACGCTCTCCACGCTGGCGCGGGTGCTCTTTTGGATGACGCCGATGGCCTCGCCGACCTCCTTGGTGGCGGTCATGGTCTTTTCGGCCAGCTTGCGCACCTCGTCGGCCACAACGGCGAAGCCGCGTCCGGCGTCGCCGGCTCTCGCGGCCTCAATGGCGGCGTTGAGGGCGAGAAGGTTGGTCTGGTCGGCGATGTCGCTGATGACGGTGAGGATGCGGCCGATGTCCTCGGCCTGCACGCCCAGCGCGCCCATGTCGGTTTTGAGCTGGCTGGCCTGCCGCTCCACCTGGGTCATGCCGGTCATAACGCTGTTGACGACCGTCGAGCCTTCCTTGGCCTTGTTGCGGGCGGCGTCGGTGGTCTCGGCGGCCTGGGAGGCGTTCTTGGCCACCTCAAGCACGGTGGCGCTCATCTCCTCCATGGCCGTGGCCGTTTCGGTGACGCGCATGGCCTGCCTGTCCGCGCCCTGGCTGGACGCGTTGATTTCGCCGGAGAGGCTGCCCGAGGCGGAGGAGACGATCTGGACAACGGCCTCAAGCTTGTGCGCGGCGTCGAGCATGCCCTCGCTCTTGGCGTTTTCGGCCTGGCGGCGGGCGCTATCGGCCTCGCTGCCGGCCACTTCAGCGGCGTGTGCCTTTTCCTCGGCCTCGCGGGTTTTGGCTTTGATGTCCTTGATGTTCTGCTCAAGCGTGCCGGCGGTGGCGTTCAGGGCGTCGAAAATGCCGCCGATTTCGTCGGCGCGCGTGTTGGGTATGCGCTGGTCATACACGCCCTGGGCAATGCCCTTGACGAAGCCGGACACCGTTTCCAGCGGCTTCAGAATGGAGCGGCTGGCCACCAGCCATACGGCCAGCGCAATGACCGCCAGGCTGGCCAGACCCACGATGATGAGCAGGTGCATGGTGTTGGTGACGGGGGCGTTGATCTCCGCCTTTTCGATGAAGCCCATGAGCTTCCAGCCGGTTTTGGGCGAGGTGTAGACCAGACCCAGGTAGTCCTTGCCGTCAATGGTCACGTCGCGGTTGCCGGAATCCATGGCGAACAGCGTGCTCAAATATTTCGGCTCGATTTCATTCACTTTCTTAAAGTTCAGCTCCTCGTGCCGGGACTCGGCCAGGATGACGCCGTCGTTTTGCACAAGGGCGAGGTAGCCGGTTTTGCCCAGCTTGACCGACTTGATGAGCTCGGTGAGCTTTTTGAGCGAAATGTCCAGTCCAACGACGCCGATCATCTTGCCGTCGCGCATGATACCGCGCGTGGCGCTGGTGACGGCCTCGCCCGTGGTGGAAAGGTAGGCCTTGCCCAGCAACGGCTTGTCCGCCACGGGCTTGGTGTCGGTGTACCAGGGGCGTTTGCGCGGGTCGTAGCCGGCGGGCATGGTGGAATCTTCCAGGGAGCTGATGAAGCCGCCCTGCTCATTGCCCGCGTAGACCTCCACATAGGCCGGGTGGGTGTGCTGCACCGCGGCCATGAAGTCCACGATTTGGCGGCCGGCGGCATCGCCCTGCTGCACCGCGGCCTTGGTCTTTTCCGTGGTGGCGAGGTGCGAGGTAGCCACCTCGTCCACGTGCCGCAGGGTGACGGGCGTTTTGGCCATCATGTCGGCGTTTTGCAGGCACTCGTCCAGAAAGAGCGTGATGCCGTAGTCGAGCTGGATCATTTGGCCCTGCGCCGCCTGAACCGTGGACTGGAGGGAATGCTGTTTGAAGTCGTAGGCCACAATGGCGAGAATACCCGCCAGAACGACTGCGATGACGGAGACGAGCCCCAGGATGAGGCGTGTCTTGATGGAGCGTGGCATGGAGACCTCCTGGCCTGGGGGAATTCTCGCCGGCGCGGGTGCGGCGATCCGTGGGCTGTCCGCATTAAGCGTTGGCAGGCCCCATAAAATCCACCTGTAGTCCCGCCAGGGCGCAAAACGCAACCCTGATATGGATAGTATAATTAAAGCACCTTGTTGGAATACGCGATAGCATTTTCCATTGTTATCCCCGGTGATTGCCGCTGCGCAGGCGGCGGCGCGCGCTCTTTGACCGGCGAAACGGTGCGCGGACAACACGCTTGAATTATTACTGAATAATACGATGGACTCGCGGCCGGGGATTACGCAAGAAATAAGTATCGTGCGTTGCATGGCGCGGGACCTTCAATATCGCCACGCGGACATCCGGCACGCGGTTACGCCTTTCTGCCGCGCCGCTTCACCCACAGGCGCGCGCGCTCCATGTACAGATACACCACCGGGGTGGTGTAGAGCGTCATGGCCTGGCTGAACACAAGCCCGCCGATGATGGTGATGCCCAGGGGCCGCCGGAGCTCGGAGCCCACGCCATGGCCCAGCGCCAGCGGCAGCGCGCCCAGCAGCGCGGCCATGGTGGTCATCATGATGGGCCGGAAGCGCAGCAGGCAGGCCTGTCGGATGGCCTCCACGGGCGGCAGGCCGCTCTTGCGCTCGGCCTCAATGGCGAAGTCGACCATGAGGATGCCGTTTTTTTTCACGATGCCGATAAGCAGGATGATGCCGATGATGGCGATGACCGAGAGGTCCGTGCGGGTGACGAGCAGGGCCAGCACCGCGCCCACGCCGGCGCTGGGCAGGGTGGAGAGGATGGTCACCGGGTGCACCAGGCTCTCGTAAAGCACGCCGAGCACGATATACACGCTGATGAGCGCGGCCAGAATGAGCAGGGGCTGATTGGCGAGCGCCGCCTGGAAGGCTTGCGCCGTGCCCTGGAAGCTGCCGCGGACGTGTCCGGGCAGGCCCAGGTCGCGCGCGGTCTCGTCGATGGCCTTGACCGCGTCGCCCAGGGCCACCCCGGGAGCGAGGTTGAAGGACAGCGTCACCGAGGGGAACTGGCCCTGATGGTTCACGGCCAGCGCCGTGGAGTTGGTGGTCAGCCGGGTGAACACGGCCAGCGGCGCCTGCGAGCCGTCGGGCAGGGGCACGTAGATGTCCTTGAGCCCCTCGGGGCCGAGCAGGTGGCCGGGCTCGGCCTCCATCACCACATGATACTGGTTGAGGGGCGCGTAGGTTATGGACACCTGCCGCTGGCCGAAGGCGTCGTACAGGATGTTGTCGATGGTGGCCGGGGTGACGCCCAGGCGCGAGGCCGTGTCGCGGTCTATCGCCAAAGTCGACATGAGCCCGCGGTCCAGCTGGTCGCTGTTGGCGTCCACCAGTTGCGGCAGGGTGCGCAGTTTGGCCAGCAGCTGCGGGGCCCAGTAGTTCAGCTCGTTCACGCTCTCGGCCTGCAGGGTGTACTGGTACAGCGCGCTCGACCCGCGTCCGCCCACGCGCAGGTCCTGCACCAGCTGGAGGTAGGTGGACGCGCCGGCCACGCCGGAAAGCTTCTTGCGCAGGCGCACCATGACTTCCTCGGCGTTGATGCCGCGCTTTTCAAAAGGGGCCAGGGTGGCGAAGAGCCGCGCGCTGTTGGGGCTGCCGCTGGGGCCGCCAGAGCCGCCGATGAACCCGGTGACGTAGGTCACGTCCGGGTCCTCGCGCATGATGCTCATGACGCGCTTGAGCTTCTTCTCCATGGTCTGGAACGACACGTCCTGCGAGGCCTGGATGTTGCCGGAGAGCCGGCCGGTGTCCTGCTGGGGGAAAAAGCCCTTGGGCACCAGCACGTAGAGGTAGACATTGAGGAGCAGCGTGCCCACGGCGATGAGCAGCGTGGTGCGCCTGTGCTTGAGCGCCAGCCCCAGGGTGCGGGCGTAGGCTTTGGCCAGGGCGTTGAAGGCGCGCTCGCTGCGGCTGCTGAACCAGCCGTGGCGCTCCTTTCCCGGCGGGCGCAAAAGCGCCGCGCACATCATGGGCGTGGTGGTGAGCGAAAGCAGCATGGACATGAAGATGGCGGCGGAGAGCGTGACGGCGAACTCGCGGAACAACCGGCCCACCATGCCGCCCATGAGCAGAATGGGCAAGAACACCGCCACCAGCGAAAGGCTCATGGAGACCACGGTGAAGGAGATTTCCCTGGCTCCGGCGAAGGCGGCCTGCAAGGGGCGCATGCCGCCCTCAATGTGCCGGGTTATGTTTTCCAGCACCACAATGGCGTCGTCGACCACGAAGCCCGTGGCGATGGTGAGCGCCATGAGCGAAAGATTGTCCAGCGAATAGCCGAACAGGAACATGACGGCGAAGGTGCCCACCAGCGAAACCACCGTGGCCACGGCGGGAATGATGGTTACGCGCAGGGTGCGCAGAAACACGAACACCACCAGGATCACCAGCAGGCACGAGAGCCCGAGGCTCAGCTCCACATCGTGCAGCGAGCCCCGGATCGGGGGGGAGCGGTCCACCACGGGCTTGAGGTCCATGCCACCGGGCAGGTTGGCCTCCAGCCGGGGCAGAAGCGCCCGCACGCTGTCCACGGTCTCGATGATGTTGGCGCCCGGCTGGCGGAAGATGATCAGCAGCACCGAGGGCTGGCTGTTGACGAAGCCCGCCGCGCGCACGTCTTCAACGCTCTCCTCCACCTTCGCCACATCGGCCAGGCGCACGGCCGCGCCGGAACGGTAGGTCAGAATCAGCGGCTCATATTCCGAGGCCTTGGGCTTCAGCTGGTCGTTGGTCATCACCTCCCAGGCGCGGTCGCCTTTGGAGACCTGCCCCTTGGGCCGGTTGACGTTGGTCTTGGAGAGCACGCCGCGCACATCCTCGAAGCTGATGCCGTAGCGGCTCACGGCCGCCGGGTTCAGCTCCACGCGCACGGCCGGCAGCGAGCCGCCGCCCACGAACACCTGACCAACGCCCTGCACCTGCGAAATCTTCTGCTGCAGCACGGTGTCGGCGATGTCGTACAGCTGGGCGCGGGTGTGGTTGTCGCTGGTCAGCGCCAGGATGAGGATGGGCGCGTCGGCCGGGTTTATTTTGCGGTATTTGGGGTTGGAGGGCATGTTGGAGGGCAGAAAGCCCCGCGCGGCGTTGATGGCCGCCTGCACGTCGCGCGCGGCGCCGTTGATGTCGCGGTCGAGGTCGAATTGCAGCGTGATGCTGGTGCTGCCGCGCGTGCTGGTGCTCGTCATCTCGGACACGCCGGCGATGCGGCCAAACTGGCGCTCCAGCGGCGCGGCCACGCTGGTGGCCATGGTCTCCGGGTCGGCCCCGGGCAGCGCGGCGGAAACGGAGATGGTGGGAAAGTCCACCTGCGGCAGCGGCGAAACCGGCAAAAGCCGGAAGGCGATGGCCCCGGCCAGGGCAATGGCCAGGGTGAGCAGCGTGGTGGCCACCGGCCGCCGGATGAAGGGAGCGGCGAGGCTCATGGCGCGGTCCGGTCCGGGCCGCCGGACTCGCCCGATTCCTTGGGGTCGTCGGGTTCGTCGGGCATGATGCTTCCGGCCGCGCCTCGGCCGAGCACGCGCCGGGCCAGCCGGTCGAAGGCCAGGTAGATGACCGGCGTGGTGTACAGCGTCAACACCTGGCTGATGATGAGCCCGCCGATGATGGACACGCCCAGCGGCCGGCGCAGCTCCGAGCCCACGCCGCCGCCCAGCGCCATGGGCAGCGCACCCAGCAGCGCGGCCATGGTCGTCATCATGATGGGCCGGAAGCGCAGCAGGCTGGCCTGATAGATGGCCTCGCGCGGGGGCAGCCCGTGTTCGCGCTCGGCCTCAAGGGCGAAGTCCACCATCATGATGCCGTTCTTTTTGACGATGCCGATGAGCAGGATGATGCCGATGACCGCGATGACCGTGAGCTCCATGCGGCAGGCCATGAGGGCCAGCACCGCGCCCACGCCCGCGCTGGGCAGGGTGGAGAGGATGGTCACCGGGTGGATGTAGCTTTCGTACATGACGCCAAGCACGATGTAGACCGTGATGAGCGCGGCCAGAATGAGCAGCGGCTGGCTGCCAAGGGAGGCCATGAAGGCCTGCGCCGTGCCCTGGAAGCCGCGGGCGGTGCTCTCCGGCAGGTCCACATCGCGCGCGGCGGCGTGCACGGCCTCCACCGCCTGGCCCAGCGCCACCCCGGGCGCGAGGTTGAAGGACGCCGTGACCGAGGGGAACTGTCCCTGGCGCGAGATGACCAGCGGGCCGGTGGTTTCGCGCACGTTCACCAGCGAGGTCAGGGGCACGCTTTTGCCGTCGGAGCTGGTGAGGTAGATGGCGGAGAGCGCCTCCGGGCCCTCCTGCATGCCAAGGGGCGCGGCCAGCACCACGCGGTACTGGTTCAGCTCGGTGAAAATGGTGGAGACGAAGCGCTGGCCGAAGGCGTCGTACAGGGCGTTGTCGATGTCCTGCGGGGTTATGCCCAGGCGCGCGGCCGTGGCCCGGTCGATGTCCACCTGGATGCGCAGGCCGTTGTCCTGCTGGTCGCTCGAAACGTCGGTGAGCTCCGGCCGGGCGCGCAGGGCGTCCACGAAGCGCGGGGCCCATTTGGCGAGCGTCACCGGGTCGGCGTCCTCCAGGGTGTACTGGTACTGGGTGCGGCTGGAGCGCGCGTCCACGGTCAGGTCCTGCGCGGGCTGCATGTACAGGGTGGCCCCGCCCAGGTTCGAAAGCTTGGGCGCAAGCCTGCGGATGACCTCCTGCGCGCTCTCGTCGCGCTCGGCGAGCGGTTTGAGCACGATCTGCACGCGGCCGGTGTTCATGGAGACGTTCTGGCCGTCTATGCCGATGAAGGACGATAGGCTCTCCACGGCGGGATCTTTCAGAATTTCTGCGGCCAGGACCTGCTGGCGCGCGCTCACGGCCGCGAATGAGGCCGACTGCGGCGATTCGGACACGCCGAGGATGATGCCGGTGTCCTGCACGGGGAAAAAGCCCTTGGGCACAATGATGTACAGCCCCACGGTGAGCACGAGGGTGCCCACCGCCACGGCCAGCGTGGCGTTCTGATGCTCCAGCACCACCTCCAGGGTCGAGGCGTAGCCGCGCACCAGCCGGTCGAACTGGCGTTGCATCCAGGCGGCGGGGCCGCGCGTGGGAAGTTTGTCCTTGGGCACGTGCTTCAGGAGCCGCGCGCACATCATGGGCGTCAGCGTCAGCGAGACCACGGCGGAGAGCAGAATGGTGACGCCGAGGGTGATGGCGAATTCGCGGAAGAGCCGGCCCACCACGTCGCCCATGAACAGCAGCGGAATAAGCACCGCGATGAGCGAGACGGTGAGGGAGAGGATGGTGAAACCGATCTGCTTCGACCCCTTGAGCGCGGCGTTCAGCGGCGTTTCGCCCTGCTCCACGTAGCGCGAGACGTTCTCAATCATGACGATGGCGTCGTCCACCACGAAGCCGGTGGAGATGGTGAGCGCCATGAGCGAGAGGTTGTTGAGGCTGAATCCCGCCAGATACATGACGCCGAAGGTGCCGATGAGCGACACCGGCACCGCCACGCTGGGAATGGTGGTGGCCGGCAGATTGCGCAGGAACAGGTAGATGACGAGCACCACCAGCGCCACGGCGAGCATGAGCTCGTGCTGCACGTCGCGCACGCTGGCGCGGATGGTCGTGGTGCGGTCGGAGAGCACCTCGACCTTGACGGCGGCGGGCAAAGCGCTTTTGAGCTGCGGCATCAGCCGCTTCACGCGGTCCACCACCTCAATGACGTTGGCCCCCGGCTGGCGCTGGATGTTCACGATGATGGCCGGGCTGGTGTTGACCCAGGCGGCCTGCCGCACATCCTCTGGTCCGTCCACCACATCGGCCACGTCGGTGAGGTAGACCGGCGCGCCGTTTTTCCAGGCCACAATGAGCTTGCGATAGTCCGCGCTGGAATAGAGCTGGTCGTTGGCGCCGATGATGGCGGCCTGTCTGGGGCCGTCGAAGCCGCCCTTGGCCTGGTCCACGTTGGCGTTGGCAATGGCCGTGCGCAGGTCCTCCAGCGTAAGGCCGAGCGCGGCCAGGGCGCGCGGGTTGGCGTGCACGCGCACGGCCGGGCGCTGCCCGCCGCTGATGCTGACCAGCCCCACGCCCGGCAGCTGCGAAATTTTTTGCGCCAGGCGCGTATCGGCCAAATCCTCCACCCGGTGCAGGGGCAGCTCCTTGCTGGTCAGCGCCAGGGTCAAAATTGGCGCGTCGGCCGGGTTGACCTTGCTGTACACGGGCGGGTTGGGCAGGTCCTTGGGCAGGTAGGAGTAGCTTGCGTTGATGGCCGCCTGCACCTGCTGCTCGGCCACGTCGAGGCCGATTTCCAGCGAGAATTGCAGCAGGATGACCGAGCAGCCGCTGGAGCTGGTGGAGGTCATTTGCGAGAGGCCGGGCATTTGCCCGAACTGGCGCTCCAGCGGCGCGGTGACGCTTGTGGCCATCACGTCCGGGCTGGCGCCGGGATAGAACGTGCGCACCTGGATGGTGGGGTAGTCCACCTGGGGCAGGGCGGCCACGGGCAGCTGCTTGTACGCCACCAATCCCGCCAGCACGATGGCCACCATCAACAGCGAGGTGGCGACCGGACGGCGGATGAACGGCTCGCAGATGTTCATGGATGGGCCTGGGGGGCGCTCTCGGGCTTGGCTTCTGGCGCGGATCCCTTCGTCGGGGGGGCCTCCGCGCCGGGCGAGTACACCAGGGTCCTGTTGGGGCCCGGCCTCGCGGACTTGCCGGACATGTCGGACTTGCCGGACGCGTCGGGCTTGCCCGCATGACGGGCGGGGGCTGTTTCCGTCTCCGTCCGGGGCGAGGCGGCCCTGCCCGTTTGGCCGGGCTTCTCGGACTTTTGGGCCGTGGCGCGCATTGCGTTCTCCGGCCTGTTGTGCGCGGCCGCCGCAACGTGAGCCGTGGCCTTCGCCGTCGTGGCGTTCGACGACATGGCGGCGCCAAGTGTGGCGGTGCCCAACGTGGCGTTCGCCTGGGCCGTGGCGTTGCTTTGACCGGTGGCGTTATGCTGGGCCGCGTCCGTCGCCCGGGGCGTGGCGTTTGCCGCCTCCGTGGCGCGCCTGGGTGTTTTGATCTCCACGGGCGAGCCGTCGCGCAGGCGCTCGGCGCCGTCCACCACGACCTTTTCGCCCAGGGCCAGGCCTTTGAGGATGACGCTGACGGAGCCGTCGCCGCTTTCGCCCACGCTCACCGGGCGGGCGCTGGCCGTGCCCTGCGGCGTGATGACATACAGGTACGTGCCCTGCTGGCCGCGCTGCACGGCGGCCGTGGGCACCACAATGGCGTCCTTGAGGACTTCGAGCAGCAGCTTGGCGTTGACGAACTGGTTGGGGTAGAGTTCGCCTTTAGCGTTGGCGAAGCTGGCCTTCAGCTTCACCGTGCCGGTGCTGGTGTCTATCTGGTTGTCCAGGCTGGCCAGTTCGCCCTGGGCGAGCTTCTTGGCCTGTTCGCGGTCATAGGCGTCCACGCGCAGGGTCTCGCCCGCGCGCAGCTTCTCCAACACCCTGGGAAGCTGATCCTCCGGCAGGGTGAAGACCACGCTGATGGGCGTGATCTGGTTGACCACCAGCAGCCCGGTGGTGTCGCTGGCGTGCACCATGTTGCCGGGGTCCACTTGGCGCAGGCCCACCTGGCCGGAAATGGGCGCGGTGATGTGGCTGTAGGTTATTTGCAGCCGGGCGTTGTCGGCCGTGGCCTTGTCCGTGGCCACGGTGCCCTCGTACTGGCGCACCAGGGAAAGCTGCGTGTCATACTGCTGACGGGCGATGGCCCCCTGGGCGTTGAGGTCGGCGTAGCGCTTGAGGTCCAGGCGGGTGTTTTCGAGCAGGGCTGCGTCGCGCCGGAGCTGTCCCTCGGCCTGCGCCAGCTGCACCTGGAAGGGTCTGGGGTCGATGACCAGCAGCAGCTCGCCGGCCTTGACCATCTGCCCCTCGCGGAAGCGCACCTGCATGAGCTGTCCGTCCACGCGGCTTTTCACCGTCACGGAGTTCAGCGGGGTCACGGTGCCCAGGCTGGAGAGGAACACCTCGACATCCTGAGGCTTGGCCTCGGCCACAACCACGGGCATGGGCCGGTTTTTGCCGCCAGTCGCCTGCTTGGCCGCGTTGGAGGCGGATTTATACCAGTAGGCCCCAAGACCGGCGGCCAGGCAGACGGCCACCAGCAGCGGCAGCCATTTGGCCTTGCGGGGCGCTTGGGGAAGAGGGGCGGCGTCGCTCATCGCTGTATCCTGTGGCGGTGCTTGCTGCGCGGCAACCGCGCTTTCCGCCTGCAAATTCCGGTTTTATTGGACAGCATCCTGCGATGGTCTGCAACTGCAATAAACATTCCGGTTGCACATAGCTCCACGCCGGGGCTTGGCTCATGGACGTTGTGGCGCTGCCGAGGCGGTAAAAACATTTTGCTGGGAAACTTTTAGCAGGGCAATTTCTCCTGTGCAAGTGGAAAGGCACGAATAGCCATAGTGCAACAGTCTGCATTAATGAAGCAACTATCTTGGCAAATTATATGGAATAATTGCAGGTTATCCAATTGACGAAAACAGACTTGACGGAGCGGAGATCGCTGATTATTAATTGCGAAAAGAAAATGTTTCCCAGGGAGAACCGTCTGTGCAGGAAAAAACCCAACAGTGCGCCGAGCGGCTTTTGAGCCTGGCCCCGAGGTTGATGCAGACCCTGCGTGTGGAGATGCGCGCCAGCCGGCCGCCGGAGCTCACCGTGCCCCAATTCCGCACCCTGGTGTTTTACGACAATCATCCTGGCGGCACCCTCTCCGAGGCGGCGGACCATCTCGGCCTGGGCATGCCCTCGGCCTCCAAGGTGGTGGAGTCGCTGGTGGTGCGCAGGCTGCTGCAGCGTGAGGCCAACGCCCAGGACCGTCGCCGCGTGGACATCGCCCTCACCCCCGGCGGCGAAGCCGTGCTGGCCCGCTCCCGCAGCGAGGCCTCGGCTGTGTTCACCCGCCGTCTGCGGCATCTTTCCGAGTTGGAGCTTGAGGTGATTTACGCCGTGCTCGGCACCTTGCAGGCGGTCATCGGCGCCGACGGCCCCACTGCGCACGGTCCCGCCACGGGCGATTCCGACGCGAAGGCCCAGCAGCCGGGCGGCCAGAAGTCCGGCCTTGCGCCAACACGCTCGCCGCAGCGTTAACCGCTTCCCCTCGCGCCGGCCTGTCCGGCTTTCGCTGGCCTTCACCGGCACGTTCCACATCCAGGGTGTGCTGTTCCTGGCGCTGCCGTCAGCCTGTTCATCATGCGCAGGCCCGCCCATGGGAAGCGCCTCGCGCCTCCGCCGGAGCATTAGCCCGCGCCGGAGCATTAGCCCGCGCCGCGCCTGGGCCTGCGGTCGGGAGCGGCACTGCCGCGCGCCACGGGCTTGACACCCATGACCGGCCTCCGTAAAGATATGTGCATGGATGCATATATCGAGCACGGCAACAGCGCCGAGGGGGAGTTGCCCCGGCTGGGCCGCTGCATGGACCGCATGCACAGCCTCGCCGCCGCGCAGATATTCAGCCACATGGCCGGATCCATGCGCTCCGGCGACATCTCCTTCAGTCAGATCAACGTCCTCTTCTGGCTTTACGGCCACGGGCCGCAGCGCATAGCCGACCTCGCCCAGGCGACGCGGCTGAGCCACTGCGCCATGAGCCGGCTTGTGAGCCGCTTGGAGTCGGATGGTCTGGCGAGCAAGCAGGAGAACGCCGCCAACCGCCGCGAGCGGCTCATCGGCCTGACCCCGGGCGGCCTGGACTTCTTGCGGGATTTGCAGCGCAACACCGCCGCCGCCTACGAGAACGTCTTCACGGGCGTTCCCCCGGAACTCCGCGGGGAGCTGCTGGCTGTGCTTGAACGCCTGCTGCCCCTGCTGCCCAGGCCGGAATATCTCGTCGGAGCCTTGAACCGCCGGTGAGCGCGTCGCGCCGTCCCCCCTCTCGTCCCTCCCCCGCACCTGGAGATTTTATGTCCATACGACCGAGCCATTTCGCCTACACCGGCATTCTGGCGGGCATCAGCGCGCTGCCGCCGCTTTCCATCGACATGAACCTGCCAGCCCTCCCCGACATTGAAAACGCCTTGGGCGTTGCGCAGGGGCAGGGCTCGCTGACGCTCAGCCTGTTCCTGTCCGGATTTTCCGTGGCCCCGCTCGTCGGGGGGCCGCTGTCCGATCGCTACGGCAGGCGGCCGGTCCTTCTCGTGGCGCTGGCGCTTATCTCGCTTGCCGCGCTGTGCTGCGCGCTGACCCCTACGTTCCCGCTGCTGCTTGTCGCCCGGCTGGCTCAGGGCGTGGCCTGCGGGGTGTGCGTCCTCATGCCCCTGGCCATCCTGCGCGATACGCAGGCCGGGGCCTCCGCGCGCAAGAAGCTTTCCATCATCATGCTTGTGGGCGGGGTCGCGCCGCTCATAGCGCCCATGCTGGGCGGCTGGATTCTGGTGTTGCTTGGCTGGCAGGCGATCTACGGCGCGCAGTGCGCCATGGGGCTGGCGCTGTTTTGTCTTGTGGCCTGCGGCGTGGCCGAAACGCTGGCGCAGGAAAAGCGGAACGCGATCAGCATCAAAACCGTCGCCGCCGGCTACGGGGAGATTTTCAAAAGTTCGCAGTTCATGGGCTCGGCGTTGACGCAGGCCCTCTGTTTCGGCTGCATGTTCTCGTACATTTCCGGTTCCCCGTCCTTCATGCTCGGGGAGCTGCGCCTCTCGGAGCAGATCTACTCCCTCGTGTTCGCCTGCACCTCCTTCGGCGTCATGGTCGGGGTCGCCTGCGGCGGTGTCCTCGCCAGGTGGGAGGTCCACCCGCGCCGCATCATCGCGGCGGGCCTGGGATCCATGTGCGTGACCGTGCTCGCGGTTTTCATCCTGACCTGGAGCGGCGTCGCGCAAATCTCGGTTCTGGTCCCGGCGTTGTTCCTGGTCATGGGGAGCTTCGGGCTCATTCAGCCCAGCATCATGAGCGAGGCGGTGGCCCCCTTCGGCCATATGGCCGGGGCCGCGTCCGGGGCGATCAACTCCCTGCAGATGCTTGCCGGGGCCCTGACCTGCGCCATGGTGCCGCTGCTGGCGCATGTGCTGACGCCGGGCCGGGCCATGAGCGCGTCCATGCTTGGCGCCATTTTGCTGGCGGCGGGATTCCATGCGCTGTTGGGGCGACGGGCCGCCGCCGCCCGTCAGCGCTCCTGAGCGCGGGGGATGACGCGGAGGGCCGGAGTCTTGCCCTGCCGCCGCCTTGCCCGCCGTGCCGATCTCGGTGTCGGACGCCGGTTCTAGGCGGCGGGTTGGGGCTCCGCCTCGGCCGGCGCGGCCGTTTTCGCCGTTACCGCCTTGCGCAGGCGGCCCGCCAGCGCGCTGAGGCCCATCAGCGCCTCGGACGATTCCGCCATGCCTTTGGAGGTGTTTGACGACACCTCGCTCACCTCGCGCAGGGCCTTGTCGACGCCCTCGCTGACTTCGGACTGCTCCCGGGCGGCGGCGGCGATGGCTTCGGCCTGCCGCGCGCTCTGGCTCACCAGCTCCACGATGCGCCCCAGGGTCTCGCCCGAGCGGCCGGAAAGCAGGGCCGCCTCGTCCACGGCCCGCGCGGCCTGGCCGGTGACGGCGAGGCTGGCCCCGGCCTCCTCGCGGATGGCGTTGATGACCTGATTGACCTCGCGGGTGGCGGCCATGGTCTTTTCCGCCAGCTTGCGCACCTCGTCTGCCACCACGGCGAAGCCCCGGCCCTCGTTGCCCGCCCGCGCGGCCTCAATGGCCGCGTTGAGCGCCAGCAGGTTGGTCTGGTCGGCGATGTCGCTGATGACGGTGAGGATGCGGCCGATGTCGCGCACACGCTGACCCAGGCCGTCCATGTTGGTTTGCAGCTCGCGCGTTTGCTTGCGCACGGCCTCTATGGCCCCGCCGGCCTGCCGCACCAGCGCCTCGCCCTCGCGGGCGGTGTCGCGCGCGGCCTCGGCCTGGCCGGAAGCGGTCCCGGCGCTGTCGGACACGCTTTTCGCGGCGGCGCTCATCTGGCGCATGGCGGTCACGGTCTCCTCCACGCGGCGCTGCTGCAAGTCGGCCCCGTCCGTGGCCTCCTCCACCTTGCCGAAAAGCCCGGCGATGGACTCGTTGATTTCCTGCGACACGCCGGTGACGGCCGCGTTCACGGCCTCGGCCTCGGCCAGGTGTCGGCCCAGCTCCTCTTCGCGCTCCTGGGCTTCGGTCACGTCGCGGGCCAGATTCAACCAGCCCAGCTCCCGGCCTGTTCCGTCCGTCACCGCGCGCACCTCGGGCTCGAAGCGCAGCAGGCGTCCGTCCGGTCCCTGGGCTTGGCGCAAGGCGCAGGCGGGACCATTCGGGCGGCCCTTCGACCCCTGGCCATTCGGAGCATTTTGTCCGGTGGTCCAATGTGCGTGGCCGCACTGGCCGGTTGCGCACTCCCCGCCGTGGAACACTTCCGCGCAGCGCAGGCCGGGCAGCTCTTCCTGCTTGCGGCGGGCCATGCTTGCCGCGGCCTTGTTGGCCAGCAGCACGCGGCGCTCCCGGTCCACCAGCAGCAACGGGTCGGGCACGGAGTCGAGCACGGCGCGGTTGAGGGACAGCAGGCCGGAGAAGCGCTCCAGGAGCTGGCCGATGTAGTGCCCCAGGCGGGCCATGTCGTCCTTGGGCGGAGTGATGGCGGCGGGCGGCGGGGTGTTTTCGTCGGCGAGAATTGCGCGCATGCTCGCCACCAGCCCGTCGGCCGGGCGGCTGACATAGCGGGAGAAGAGCCTGCCGCCCGCGATGGCCGTGGCCGCGAGCATGAGGGCCAGCACTCCGGCCAGGGCGAACTTGGCGCCGCGGATGAGCGTGGCCTCGGCGCGGGTGTCCACGGCGGCCACCAGCACGCCGATGGTCTGGCCCCGCCAGTCGCGCAGGGGGAACGCGCCCAGCGCCGTGTGCCCGGCCACGGCCAGACCCCGGCCCCGGGCGCCGTCCTTGAGCAGCTCCGCCGTGACCAGCGCCTCGGCCGGGCCGGCGTCGCCCGCGCGGGCGATGAGGGCGTAAGCCCCGCCGGGCGCGGGACGCGCGTTGCCCAGGCCTGCGCCGGAAACAAGCCCGGCGTTCGCATACAGCAAAAGCGGGCCTTGCCCGGCCTGTCCTGTTTGTCCCGCCTGTCCGGCGGCCGCCAGCCCAGCCAGAACGGGCGCGAAGTCCGTCAACGTCTCCACGGACCCGAGCCGCGCGCCGGTTTCGTCGCGCACCGGGGCCACACCGCGCAGGGCCAGCCCCTCGCGCCCCAGCTCCACGCCCATGACGGCCCGGCCGGTGCGGTTCACCTCCACCACTGTTGGGCGCAGGGCGGAGAGGTCGTCGGAGATGTCGAGGCGCTGGCCGTCGCGCTCGATTTGCGCCGCGCGCCACACGCGCGCCAGGCTGCGGGCGTTGGGCAAATGGAAGTGCAGGGCGAACACGCGGCCCGGCTGGCCCTGGGCGAAGCCCTTGAGCACCGGGGCGAACTCGCGGCGCAGGCGTTCGCGCGCGCTCTGCACGCGGGGGTCGCGCTCGTCGTCGATGTCGCCCTGCCCTGCCTCGCGGTAGGCGGCGATGACGGCCGGGGTCTGCGAAAAAATCAGGGCCTGGTCCAGGGCGGCGCGGGCGGCGGCGTTCAGGGCGCTTTGCACCTCCGCCTCGCGGCCGGCCGCGATTTTGCCCGCGAGGTCGGCCTCCAGACGGTCCATTGCCGCGTCCATGAGGGCGATGCCGATGCCGCCGGCCAGCACGGTCATGGCGGCGAAAAGATACAAAAGCTTTCTGCGAATGCCCATGTGCGCCTCCGAGGGGGTGATGCGCGTTGGGAAAGGATGCGCCCGGGCGGGGGAGGGAGCCTTGGCGGCCCCGTGATCCCCCGCCCCGCGGCGCGGTTGCGGCTGGCTAAAAGCGCCAGGACAAGCCGAACTCGTAGCTGTCCTCGCTCATGGTCGACTTGATGCGGGCGGCGGCTCCGGTGATGTCGACGCCGGTTTCCGTGATGGAGTTGGAGAAGGCGTGCATGTAGCCGGCGTGGATGGCGAAACGGCTGCTGACGTCGTAGCCCACGCCAAAGGTGACGTGCTGCTCGGCGATGGCCGGAAAGCCCACAAGGCGGAAGGTCTCATAGTAGTAATTGTTCATGGTCTTGCCCTGCACGTTCACGTTCGAAAGGCCGTTGATGGTGTGCTTCTTGACCGGGTTCTGGCCATAGTTGTAGCCGGCGCGCAACGCCAGGGAGTCGATGGGCTTGTACTGCACGCCCACGCCGAACACCCACTGGTCGTCCCAGTCGAATTCCTTGTAGCCCTTGGCGTCGCTCCAGTTGACCCACTTGACGTCGGTTTCCAACAGCAGCTTGGGGATGGGCGTGTAGGACACGCCGAAGCCGACCTGCTGCGGGCTGGCGAGCTTCAGGTCGTCCAGCTTGCTGTCGCCGTCAAAATCAGCCACGCGGCTGTACTTGACCTCTTGGGCTGTAATGTAGGTGAGGCCGATGTTCACCTTGTCATGAGGCTTGAGGATGACGCCGAACTCCCCGCCGACGCCGTAGCCGTCCGAGGTGCCCGCGCCCATGTCCAGGGTGGAGTAGTCGATGTGCATGGCCGCGCCCAGGCTCAGCCAGTCGGCGAACTGGTAGGCCACTGTGGGGGCGAACTTCATGACCCCGAGCTCCGTGTACGTGCCGGAGGCCAGGGGGGCTGTGCCGCCCCAGGCCGCGGGCTTCACGTCGATGCCGCGGTCGCGGTAGTCCACGCCCATGCCTGAGGTGGCGTATGCGCCCAGGCCGAAGCGCAGGTTGCGGACCTCGGGGATTTCATAGGAGATGCCAATGGCCGGCATGGTGTAGGACTTTTCGCCGGAATGCGAGGAATAGGAGCCGCCGGCGGCGGAGATGTCGGCCTTGATATGGGGCGTAAAGACCGTGCCCATGAAGTCGACTTCGTTGCTGGGGCAGAAACCGCCGAAGCACATGGCCGCCGGGTTGGAGAACACCGCGCTCACCGCGTCCTGCGGGTTGGCGATGCCCACGCCGCCCATGGCGCGGGAGATGCTGCCCACGCCGATGAGGTTGTCGCCGTTGGTCGCCAGCGCCAGGGATGGTGTCAGCGCCAGGCAGAAGACAAGACCCAGGATTTTGCGTGCAACGTTCATGAACTCCTCCGTTTGCTGTTGAAGACAAGGGGGTGGCCGAAGCCTGTCCCAATCCGGCCGCTTTTGCGTTTATTCCCAGTTTGTTGCGTTCCCCGTCTTGACGACTCCTGTTTTTGAGGTCTGGTACGGGATAAAATTCACATAATTTATTTTAAAAAATAAGCGCATTACAAAAATCTTTGCCGCAATGGGGGCGTTGCCTTGCGGCAACAGCCCGGCGCCACGCGGACCGGAGAGTATCCGCGCGGCGCCGGGGGGCCGCGATCAGCGTCAGGCCGGCGTGGCGGACCACCGCGAGGTTGGCGGACCGCTCCGGCATCGCAGCCTATTGCCAAAACAAGAGAAAACGCGCTGTCCGGACGGCAGCGCCGCCGTTTCGGATGCGGCACGGGCAGCCCGTGTGGCGGCGCCGCCATTGCTGTTGCCGAGCGCTTCGCTCCTTGCTTGTCGTACGTGCTGGCGCAAATGCGGGAAAATTTTCACAAGCGGATGCTCTCTTTTCGCCGCATGTCGCTGCGGCTTGCGGGCGGGAAACTCTCCGCCTAAAGCCCCGGCGCGCCCGGAGGGGGACCAGGTGCGGGCGCGCCGGAGCCGGGGTCTATCCGCGCGCTTCCTGGGGCTCGGGAAGCAGCGCGTCCGCGACCAGGGAGGAAAGGAAGCGGACCTCCTTGCCCAGGCCGTAATGCTTGTTCAGGTCGCTGAGCTGCGTGTGGCAATTCTCGCAGGCCGTCACCACAACGTCCGCGCCGCTGCCTCGCACTTGGTCGGCCTTGACCTTGGCGGACTGCATGCGGAAGTCGAGGGTCTCGTCGCCCATGGCGACCAGCCCGCCGCCGCCGCCGCAACACCAGTTGTATTTGGGGTCTGGCGACATTTCGCGGAAGTCGTTGACCAGATGGCTGAGGATGTACCTCGGTTCGTCGTACACGCCGCCGTTGCGGGCTATCTGGCAGGGGTCGTGGTAGGTGTAGCTGCCGGGCAGCTTCTTGAGCCTGATGCGGCCCTGGCGGATGTACCGGGCGTGCACCTCGGTCAGGCTGACGACCTTGAAGGGCGCGCCTTTGAGCTGCTTGGCCACGCGCACGGCGGTTCCGCATTCGCAGATGCAGACCTCTTTGACGCGCAGGCGCTTGGCCTCGTTCACAATGCGGTCGAGAATGAGCTTGGTCTTGGTGGGGTCGCCCACAAAGGCGCCGAAGTTCACGGCCTCGAAAAAGCTCAGGCTCCACTTTTCGCCCGCGGCGTTGAAGATGCGCGCGGAGGGGATGATGGAGTGCGCGCCGGCGAGGGCCACGTAGAGCAGATCCGCGCCGACGACATCGGTCGGGATGGGATCCTCGCCGGCCTCGTCGCGCCAGGTCTGGATCATCTGGTCCTCCAGGCGCTTGATGCCCGAGAGGAAGCCTTCCTTGAAGGCGTCGATGTTTTCGCCCTTGGACACGGACATGTCGGCCAGCATGGAGAGGGTCTCGGGCTCGGCCTGGGCGGCCACGAGGAGCAGCTTGGCGATGGACATGATCTGCTGGGTGTCTATGCCGAAGGGGCAGTACACCATGCAGCGGCGGCAGCCCGTGCAGGAGAAGGCGGCCTCCTTCAGCTCCATGAGCGCGGCGTCGGTTATCTCCTTGGCCTCGCCCATGACGGGCGCGAATTTGCCCTGGGCCGTGAAGGAGCGCTTGTAAATGCGCCGGACCACCTCGGCCCGGTACGCCGGGGCGTATTTGACCAGCGGAATGGAGGCGTAGGCGTGGCAGGCCTCGGTGCACAGCCCGCAGCGCGAGCATGTGTCCAGATTCAGCAGCATCTGGCTGGAGAGCTTGGACTTGAAGACATTGACGAGATCGTTCTTGAGTTGGGCCTCCATGGCTAGCCCCTCCTGAATTTGTTCATGGCGAAGGTGAAGATGGCGTGCATGAGCTTGGTGAAGGGAAACGCCATGATGAGCAGGTTGGCGAAGAAGATGTGCCCCACGAGCATGAAGGAGTGCCCGGCGGAGGTGACGCCTTCTATGTTGGGCTTGAGGGCGATGAGGCTTGAAAGGTACGCGCGGTATTCATCCACGCCCATGCTGGAGTAGTCGTACCAGGTGCGCGCCCAGTCCATCTGCGCGCCGAACAGCGCGGTGAAGAGGAACAGCACGAGCAGCAGGTAGTCTTCCGGCACGGAAAGCTCCTTGGTGGGGGAGACCATGCGCCGGCACAAAAAGTAGATGAGGCAGAGAATCACGGCGAGCCCGACGAAGCCGTGGCCGAGGAAGATGCCGTGCGGAACGACCTGCAGGATCTTGAATTCGGCTATGAGCTCCAGGTGGCCGAGAAGCAGGGCCAGCAGACCCAGGTGAAACAGCGCCAGGGCCAGCCACAGCCGGAAGTTGTGCCGTAGCACCGTTGGCAAAAGCAGCGCGTCGCCCACGGCGAAGAGCCACGCGGGTTTGCGCAAAGGATAAATGGGCGGAGGCGGCGGGGCGGAAGGCGCGGCCAGCAGCCGGCCAATGCGCCAAATGGTGCCGAGAACAAAGACCGCCACCGCCAGGTAGACCATGGGAACGAGAATCAGGTAATACAGCGTCGCCATTGCTAGCCCCTTGTTGCCGGGGCCAGGCGGAGCGTTCCGCCCGGCCCCGTTGTTGCCTCTACTTCATGCGCTTGATGAAGAAGCTGACCTCGCCGCCGGCCTCGTCGGTGCCCAGAATCTGGTTGCCGCTGGTCTTGGCCCAGGCGGGGAAGTCCGTCAGGGCGCCCGGATCGGTGGTGACGGCCTTGACCACGCCGCCCACGGCCACTTCCTTGATGCCCTTGCTGATCTTCACCACGGGCATGGGGCAGGGCAGATTGCGCAGGTCGAGTTCCTTATCGAAAGCCATTGTGCTCATAACAAACTCCTTCTAGTTGATTTTGTTAGATGAAGAGCTGAACCTTGCTGCCAAGGGCCTGCTCCAAAAATGTGGCCACGCCGCAGTACATGAGGTCGGGGTAGTCGATCATCTCCTCGCGCTTGAAGCCCATGAGGCTCATGGACATGTCGCAAATGCAGATCTTGATGCCGAGCTCGCCGGCCAGTTCGATCATCTGCGGCAGGGAGGCCACGTTCTTGTTGTTCATCAGCCCCTGCATCATTTTGGCGCCCATGCCGCCGAAGTTCATCTTGGAGAGCTGGGCCTTCTCCGCGCCCTTGGGCAGCATGGCGCTGAACATCGTGCCCATCATGTCCTTGCTGGGGGTGGCCTTCTTGGGGTCGCGCAGCAGCGGGGTGGCCCAGAAGGTGAAGAACATCATGACCTCCATCCCCATGGCCGCCGCGCCGGTGGCGATGATGAGCGAGGCCAGCGCCTTGTCCATGTCGCCGGAGAAGACGACCATGGAGAGCTTGTTTTCCTGGGCATTCTGCTCCAGGCCCTCCACACGGGCCTTTAATTCCTCAAGCTGGGCCGCGAATTCCGATTCCATACATCCTCCACCAACATTGATTCGTACGGTTAACGTGTTTGTGCCGTGTCTTTTCAGCGTGTTGTGGCTGCAATTCTGTGTTGCTATATAAAATTAGTTCTTGCCATGAACAATATGGTCAAAAAAATAGCGCCGCAAGGACGGGGAGCCGGCCAGGCGCACGCGTTGCGCCCGTCCCGTCCGGTGGGGCAACAGGTCAGTTCCATAGGGGATTGCCCGCCATGCCGGCCGCCGTTGCAAGGACCGCTTCGTCCCGGTCCTGCCCCTTGACCTGTTTCATCTTTCGTGAAATATTGATAGCGATATGAATCGTTCATTGCCTTGGTATTCCTTAAAACTGCTGGAAATAACTGAATAATTGTTCTTGGCATTAACTAAATAGTCAAAAAAATAGAAGACTATTCCAGCGCCTCGCTCACGCGCTCCATGGCCGTTTTGAGCGTATCCAGCGACTGCAGCAGCGCGGTGCGGCGCTCCGGGTCGATGGCGTTGAGAATCTCGTCGCGCATGGTGTCCATCATGGACGTTACGTCGCGCTGGGCCTTCTGCCCCGCAGGCGTCAGCGCCAGCAGCACCACGCGCGAGTCCGCCGGGTCCGGCACCTTGCTGATGAAGCCCTTGTCCACCAGACCGTTGACCAGCATGGTCACCCGGCTTCTGGCGATGCCTAGGCGCGCGGCGATGCCCTTGGCCGTCAGATAGCGCTCCTGCCCAAAGAGCAGCAGGCAGCGCAGTTCGGCCTGGGGGATCTCGAACTTCTCGGAGACGTAGACCTGGCGATCCGTGCAGCACTGATACAGTTTCTCCAGCATCTGGCTGAACTGATGGCGCTGCTTGTGGGTCAGCTCTCCGTTCTCTGGTCCCTCGCGTTCGTTCATGGTGTGTACTAATATTCTCCGCGCTGGATAATGTCAACATCGTTGTATGATAATAATTATTCGCCTGGATTGGCGCGTGGTTATGCCAAAAACAAAACGGCGCGCGCTTCCCGTGCGGCAGGGGGCGCGCGCCGTTGCAGGCGCAGATAGGGTCGGGATTGAATGACGCTCTACTTTACGCGCAGCCTTTGGCAGAAGACCGCCAGCTCCCGTCGCGTGCCGTCCGGCAGGTCGCGGTATGGCTGCATCACCGTGCCGGGGTAGCCCTCGGTGATGACCGCCAGCGCACGCTCCGGCGTCAGCGCATAGCGCGAGAAGTCCGGCGGGGCGGGCTTGAGCGTCTGGCCGAAGGCGCTCCCCTTGCCGTCCTGCGCGTGGCAGGTGGCGCAGGTTTCCGCCCATACGCGCGCGGCGTTAGCGGCATCGGGGCCGGCGGCCGCTTGCGGTTTTTCGGGCTTGGACAGCATGGCGAAACGGCCGTCAAGCTCGTCCAGCAGGCTTTCGATTTTCACCCGGTCGAACACGGTGAAGTAGGGCATGGCCGAACCCGGCACCCCGCGCACAAGCAGTTCGCGCACGTAGGCCCGCTCCGCCCGTATGGCGCTCAGGTCCTCCGCAGGGATGAGCAGCCGCCGCGCGGCCGCGCCGTCGCCCAGGCCGTTTTCCCCATGGCAGGGCTGGCAGCTGCCGGCGTAAATGGTTTTTCCGTTGTCGTACACGGTGGCGAGCTTGGCGTTGAACTCGGCCAGCGCGCGGGGCTGTTGCGCCGCCAGCACCTGCGCCCTTTGGGCGCGGACGGCCAGGGCCGCGCTGCGCTCCGGCTCAAGCGCCTGGTCCTGCAGCAGTTGTCTGGCGGCCAGCATGGTCACCAGCAAGGCGGGCAGAAGCCACAGCAGTCGGGCGCGTCCAATCTCCCGTCCGCCCGATGCGGAACGCGTCGACGCGCCGTCGTCGGTCTCGGGCGCGCGCAGCAGCCACGCGGCCAGCATGGCCAGCGCCACGCCGAGGGTCAACGCGACCACGGCCGGCGCGCCAAGGGGGCCCTCCAGCGTGGCCAGCAGCGCCGAGCCGGCCACCACCTGGAACAGCAGGGCGGCCAGCGTCCAGCGGCGCATGCGGGCCCGGCGCTCCGGGTCCTTGGCGGAGAACACGAGGTGGAACACCCCGCCGAAAACCACAGCCGCGCCCAGCACGTGCAGGTAGCGGAAAACCCAATGCGTGGCGAATCCCGCCGCCGCCGGTCCCTTAGCCGCCGCCGCCGCCCACAGGCCCGGGCGCTCCATGAGCGCCAGCGCGCCGGTGAACACCGCGGGCACGGTGAGCAGCGCCGCAAGGCCCACGCAGGCGAAGACCAGGGCCGCAACGGGCCGCGTGTCCAGTTTGTGGCCAAAGACGTCCACGGACAAAAAGGCCACGATGAGCAGCGGGATGATCGCGATCCAGGCATAGGCGAAGATGCCCGTGGCCGTGAAGAAGGCCTCGGAGTTGTAGATCTGGATGATGAGCAGCGGGGCCACGCCAAGCACCACCGCCAGGCTCTTGAGGGGCATGTGCGTGCCCACCACGCGCTTGTTCCAGCTTTGTCGCCCGGCGTCGTCCTTCAGCCAGGCCTCAAGGAAGGAGAACAGGCCGAGCATGGCGGTGCCCAGCATCAGCAGCACAAAGAGCAGGTGCAGGCCGAAAACCACGAACAAGAGCGCCCGCAGCCAGGGCTCCGGCAGGGGCAGGGCCAGGAAGAGGTCGTTCCAGGGCGTCATTGCTTCATCTCCTTGGCCTTGGCGCCGCCTTGCGTCGCCGCCGCCGCCGCGGGCTTCGCGGCCGGTTTTTTGGGAAGCAGCAGCTGCGGGGCCGGGCGCGAGTTCGTGTTCGCCAGCGCGTACAGATAGGTTGCCAGGGTGAGCCGCTCGGCGTCCGTGCCGGAGAAGGGCGTCATGAAGGGCACCATCTGCTGGGTTATGCCCACAAGGGCGTTCACGCCCTCAAGGGTGCGCCCGGCGATGCGCTGCCTGATGTCGTTGACGCCGCCGATGCTGTGGCACACGCCGCAGTCGGCGTCGAACAGCGCCCGGCCGGAACGCGCCGCCGGGGCTGCCTCCCTGGCCTCGCGCACCCAGCGCAGCTCGGGCAGCATGCCGGTCTTTTCCGCCGCCAGCTTTTGCACCAGCGGAATCTGGTTGGCGTACATGTAGCCGGGCAGCAGGTATGGCCCGCGCACGAACTCGCGCACGCGCTCGAATTCCGAAACCAGCCCCACGCACAGAATCAGCGCGGGAATGGCGAGCACGCGGCTGGCCGTCTTGCGGCCCGCCACGCCGGCCAGCGCGGCCAGCAGCAGCACGGCTCCGGCCCCGGCGTTGAGCCAGGTGAGCACCTCTGGCCGTTGGGACAAAACCGAGGTGGCCACGGCGAAGACCCAGTGCGTGAGATACGTTTGCGGCACGCGCTGGAAGTAGACCACGCCCGCCGCGCCTGAAACCGCCGCGGCGACGATGGCCACAACGCCGCACAGACGCAGGGCGCGCCGGCGTTCGTCATCGGCTCCCTTGAAGGTCCAGGCCGTCCAGGCCAGCGCCACCAGCGCGCCCATGGCAAGCCCGCCGAAGATGCGCAGGAAGCACTGGGGGATGAAGGTGGGGTTGAAGTAGGCTTCCACGAAGCGCTGCCCGCTGGGCCAGCCGTCCGGCGTGAGCATGAAGCCGAGGATGCCCGAGATGAGGATGCCCGAGAGCACGGCCATGCACACGTAGCCGATGCCCAGGGCCAAAAGCGCCTTGGGGCGCTCCTCGGACAGGCGCGGCCACAGGTAGTAGTAGAAGAGCAGCAGCACCACCTCGGCGGTGAAGGCCCCCCATTCGATGAACCAGGGCCAAAAGAACAAGTGGATGAGCGAGCCGATGCCCGCCGGGGCCAGAGCGCCGGTGATGAACCAGATGCCCACGCCCGTCACCGCGCCCACGGAGGTGGTGGCGATGACCAGCGGGCCGAGCAGCGAGCGGCCGAGATCACTCCAGAACGCGCCCCGGCCGGCGGCCGCCAGCGCCTGGAAGAGCACAACCATGCTCACCGCGCCAATGGCCAGGCCGTGGCTGATGAGCACATGCAGCACCGCGTCCAGGGCGATGGTCATGCCGTCGCCCAAAACCGGGATGTGCAGGATTGGGAAGATCATGCCGGCCTCCTACTTTGCGGCCGCGGGCTGCGTTGCGGCCTGCGCGCCGGGGGCGGCGGGCGTGTTGCCCGCTGGCTTGGCTCCGGGCTTGGCGTAATGCGGCCGGGGCTTGGCGTGGACAAAGGCGGCCACGTCGAGGGCCTGTTCCTTGGTCAGGCTGGGGGAGGCCTTGGGCATAAAGCGCCAGGCGAAGGCCGAGAAGGTGGTCACGCGGTTCATGCCCGCGCCGTCGTTGTACGAGCCCGGTCCCCACACGGCGGGCGCGATGGGCGTGCCTTGCCCCTCCGCGCCGTGGCAGCGGGCGCACACGTCCTTGTACACGGTTCCGCCGGCGGCCGGGTCGGGCTTGTGGTCCTCGGGCATTTTGGGCAGGCCGATCCAGGGCACTTCCGCATAGATGGGGATGCCCTTGGATATCCACTGATAATAGGCGGTCAGCGCCTGCATGATCTTGCTGTCGGCCGGGGGGGCCACGCTGTTCATGCTGCGCTGAAAACAGTCCATGGTGCGCAGGGTCAGGTCGGTGGAGAAGTTGGCGCGGGAGCGGTAGTGCGGGTACACCGAGGCCACGCCCACCAGGGAGATGGTGTCCTTGCTGCGGCCGCCGTCGAAGTGGCAGTTGGTGCAGGCGAGGTTGTTGCCCACGTACTCGCCCGCGTACTTCTTGGTTTCGGTCATGATCTTGTAGCCCAGCAGCACGGCCTCGCGGTTTTTGGCCGGGGCGTCCTCCAGGGCCGGGGGATTGAAGGCCACCTCAAGCGGCTGCGCCCCGTTCGCAAGAGCGCCGGCCGTTCCGTTCGCCATCGCGCCCGGGGACATGGCTCCCGAGAGCACAGCCGGGTGATTCGCCGTTCCGGTCATGTGGAAAAAGAGCACGAGCCAGCCGCCAATGCCCAGAAGGATGACGGTGACGATCAGGGAAAAGGAAAGGCTTTTGGTTTTCATTATGGACACCACCCGCAGAGCGTGAAAAGTTATTGATATTGCGAGGCCTATGCCTATTTCCAAGGGATTTCAATGATCACTAAAACGCTAGGACTTGAACGGTCGATTTTTAAATACTCGTGACATTTCGCCTGGAAGGGGACTTCGGGGAGAATGCGGTGCGAAACGCCTGTGTGCGTAATTTTGCCATGCCGCATACGCGTCTTGTGCGGCAGGGGCCGCCTTGCCCTGGTCGGGGCATTTCAGTAGTCTCGCGGCATGACGAACCGAGATGCAACGCCCATCGGGCGCGTGTTGGAGCAGGCCCGGAATCTGGCGCTGGCCGGCCGGCCGGATGTGGCCGCGCTGCTCTATCGGACCGTGCTCGTGGTTCGGCCGGACCACCCGGAGGCTTTGGCCGGGTTGGCCGGGCTGACCGACGGCATTTTGTCCAACACGCCCACTCCGCCCGAGCGATCAGGCCAGCCCGAGCGATCCGACCAGCCCGAGCGATCCGGCCAGCCGGGAAGCGCTTGCCCTGCGTCTGATTTCCGTTTGTCCGATTCCCGCCTGCCCGGTCCGTCCTCGTCCGACACGCTGCTGGAGCGCAAGAAGCGTCTGGCCGGGCGTTTTCTCTCGGGCGACTTCGCCGGCGCCGAGGCCGACGCCCTCGCCCTGACCGGCGCGTACCCGGACGACGCCTTTGGCTGGAAGCTGTTGGGGGCCGCGCGCCAGCACCTGGGGCAGGCAAAGGGCGCGCTTGCCGCCAACGCCCGCGCGGCCGAGCTGGTGCCCAACGACGCCGAGGCCCAGTACAACCTGGGCGTCTCGCAACAATGCCTCATGCGTCTGGCCGAGGCGGAATCCGCCTACCGCCGCGCCTTGGATATCGAGCCGGACTACGCCGACGCGGCGAACAATCTGGGCAACGTGCTCAGCGCGCAGGGCCGTCTGGCCGAGGCGGAGCTGTGCTATCATGCCGCGCTGACCGCCAAGCCGGACTACGCCGAGGCGGCGAACAATCTGGGCGTGGCCCTGCACAACCTGGGCCGGCTGGCCGAGGCCGAGGCGGCATGTCGCCGGGCCATTGCGCTCAATCCGGACTATGCCGATGCGCACGGCAACCTGGGCAACGTCCTTAAGGATGAGAATCGGCTGGCCGAGGCCGAGGCGGAGCACCGCCGCGCGCTTGCGCTCAACCCGGCGCAGGCCCAGGGTTGGAGCAACCTCGGCGTGGTGCTGCACGGGCAAAAACGCCTGGCCGAGGCGCGGGAGTGCCTTGAGCGGGCGCTCTCCCTCTGGCCCGAGAATCCCGAGGCGCTCAACAACCTCGGCAACGTCCTGCTCGACCAGGGCAGCCCCGGCGGGGCCGAGGCGGTGTTGCGCCGCGCGATCGCGGCCGCGCCCGACTTCGCCCGCGCGCACGGCAACCTGGGCGTGGCCCTGCACGCGCAGGCGCGTCCGAAGGAGGCCCTCGCCGCGTTTACGCGCGCCCGCGAGCTTGCGCCCGACAGCGCCGAAACCGCCAGCAACCTCGGCGCGCTGCTGCGTTCGCTGGGCCGCCTCTCCGCCGCGGAGGCGTTGTGCCGCGAGGCCGTGGACTGCGATCCGCGTTTCGCCGGGGGGCACAACAACCTGGGCGTGGCGCTCAAGGAGTGCGGCCGGCTGGAGGAGGCCGAGGCCTGCTTCCGCCAGGCGCTGGCGCTCTCGCCCATGGATTTTGAGGCGCGCAGCAACCTGCTGTACACCATGCACTATGCCGGGCCGGAGGCCGCCCCGCGCCGCCTGGCCGCAGCGCGGGAATATGGCCGGCTGGCCGCGCGCGCGGCGCGTGAGACCGGCGCGCCGTACGACTCCTGGCTGGCGCGGCCGTTGGCGCAAGGGGATTCGGGCGAAGCGGGGCCGCTGCGCGTGGGGCTGGTGTCCGGCGATCTGCGCAGCCACGCCGTGGGCTATTTTCTGGAAAGCGTGCTGGACAGGCTCGACCCCGCGCGCATTGAACTCTACGCCTACCCCAGCGGGCAGGGCGACGGCTGCGCAGAGGAAGCACCCCGTGGCCAAGCTGTAAGCGAGGGGGGAGGCGAAGGGGGCGATCCGCTGACCGCGCGGATCCGGGGACGCTTCGCCGTCTGGCGGCCCCTGTCCCCGGACGACGCGGAGGCCGCGGCGCTGATCCACGCCGACGGCGCGCATGTGCTTGTGGACCTCTCGGGCCACACGGCGCGCAACCGCCTGCCGGTGTTCGCCCGGCGGCCGGCCCCGGCGCAGGCCGCCTGGCTGGGCTACGCCGGCACAACGGGGCTGGCGGAAATGGACTGCCTCATCGCCGACGCCCGCAGCCTGCCGCCCGAGCTGGAGGCGGACTTCACCGAGACCGTGCTGCGCCTGCCGGACACGCGTCTGTGCTTCACCCCGCCCGCCGCCGCGCCGGATACCGCCCCCCTGCCAGCGCTGGAGAACGGCTTTGTCACCTTCTGCTGCTGCAATGATTTCGCCAAACTGAACGATGCGGTGCTGGCCCTGTGGGCGCGGGTGCTCAATGCCGTTCCGGGCGCGCGGCTTTTGCTCAAGGCCGGCCAAATGGGCGACGCCGCCCTGCGCGAGGCCGCCGCCGAACGTCTGGCCGCCTTCGGGCTGGACCCGGCGCGCGTCGACCTGGAGGGCCCGGAGCCGCGCGCGGACTATCTGGCCGCCTACGGCCGCGCGGACATCGCCCTGGACCCCTTTCCCTATCCCGGCGGGGCCACCAGCGCCGAGGCGCTGTGGATGGGCGTGCCTGTGCTGACGTTGCCCGGACGCGGCTTTTTGGCGCGGCAGGGCGCGGCGATGCTGGAATGCGCGGGCCTGGGCGATTGGGTCGCGCGCGATGCGGACGCCTACGTGGTCCTGGCGGCGGCGCGCGCGGCGAACGTGCCCGCCCTGGCGGACCTGCGCGCCGGGCTGCGGGCGCGGGTGGCTGCCTCGCCTCTGTGCGACGCCGCGCGCTTCGCCCGGAACCTGGAGGATGTGCTGTGGCGAATCTGGCGGCGCTGGGGCGCGCCGCGCGTTTTGCGTTCATAGGGGGCGGCCGCAAAAGGCGCGCGTTTTCTGTCTGGGACGTTTGCCGGAATCTCTCTCCCCATGTCTTGAAAATGCGCGCCTCCTCCCTAATGCTTGCCTATTCCAGGCTGGTCTGCAAGGATGCGTCATCGCCGGAACGGCGGGGGGGACGCATGGACGAGATCGCGGGGTTGATGGACCGGCTGGCGCGGGGCGAGGGGCTCACGGAAACCACGTTGCCCGGCGTGCGGTTGTTCCGCCGCAGCGAGGCCATCGCGCGCTGCCCGCTGCTCTACCGGCAGGGGCTCATCATTTTGGGGCAGGGGGCCAAGCGCGTGCACCTGGGCGGCCAGACGCACACGTACGATCCCGACCACTATCTGGTGCTTTCCGTGCCACTGCCCGCCGAGTGCGAGGCCGTGGTGCGCCCCGGCGAGCCGCTGCTGTCCCTTTCCGTGGACATCGACATGGGCGTGCTGCTGGGCGTCATCGGCCAAATGGACAACCGCATGAACGGGCAGGCGGAACGCCGCGACGGCGCGCGCGCCTGCCAGGGGCTGGCCGTTCCCCCTGCCGACAGCGCCTTCAAGGAGTCCGCTGTCCGTCTGCTGCGCGCGTTGACGAGCCCGGAAGAGAGCCGCGTGCTGGGCCCGGGGCTGGTGCGCGAGCTGCTTTTCCGCGTCATGCGCGGGCAGGCCGCGGCCTGCCTTTACGCTCTGGCCATGACGAACACCGGGCTCGCGCGCATCGACAAAGCCCTGCAGCGCATCCACAGCGACTACAGCCGGCCCTTCCACGTGGACGAGCTGGCCGGCTGCGTGAATATGAGCGCCTCGGCCTTCCACCGGACCTTCAAGGACGTCACCTCGCTCTCGCCCATCCAGTACCTGAAAAAGGTGCGGCTGAACAAAGCCATGAGCATGCTGGTGGAGGAGGGCGTGCGCGCTGGCGACGCCGCGCGTTTGGTGGGCTACGAGAGCGTTTCCCAGTTCAGCCGCGAGTTCAAGCGCTACTTTGGGACAAGCCCGGCGCGCCTGCCGGATCTGCGCCGGTCCTAGTCTTGCCGGGGCGGACAAAAAAGGGGGCGGGCTTCCGTCCTGGCGTGCGGCGACCGGAGGAAACCCGCCCCGGGGGCGAGGGAAGGCGAATACGCGAAAACGCTAAATGCCGAGTCCGGCGGCGACAATGGCCGTCATGCCGCCCTCCACGCTGACGACGTTGGTGAAGCCCGCGTGGGCCAGGGTGATGAAGGCCTCGTAGGAGCGCGCGCCGGTGTTGCACACCAGCACCAGCTCCCGGTCGCGCGGGAGCTCCGCCAGCCGGTCTGCCAGCTCGCCCTGCGGGATGTTGCGCCAGTCGTCCGGATATTTTGTCATGAAGGGGCTCGCGTCGGCGGTCTCGCGGCAGTCGAGGAACAGCGGCGCGCCGGTTTTGTCCCGCTCGGCCCACAGGGCCGCGAACTCGTCCACCTGCACGCCCCGGACGCGGCCCTCCAGAATGTTCTGCGCCGCGCCGCCGAGCACATTTAAGATGTCCAGCGCGGCGGAGAACGGCGGGGAGTAGGCCAGCTCCAGCCCGGCCAGGGTCTCCACCGTGGGCGATGACGGCAGTAGCGCGGCCACCACGTCCACCTTGCCCACCAGCGTGTCGCCGTTGGCGGCCACGCCCTGCATGCCGAGGATGCGGCCCGCGCCGCGCTCCACAATGAGCTCCAGGCTCATGAAGCCTTTGTCCGGGTGGAAGTGCGCGCGGTCCACCTGCCCCATGTGCACGCACACGGCGTCGAAGCCGACGGCCTTGGCCGAGGCGAGCGTCAGGCCCGCGCCGGCCGCCGCGCGGTCGAAGAGCTTGACGCACCAGGCCCCCACCACGGGCGGCGTTGCGGCCGGGTCGCGCCCCTTGGCCGGGTTGGCGTCGCTTGCCAGATTGGTGCCGATGACCCGGCCCTGCCGGTTGGCCAGGGAGCCCAGCGGCAGGTAAGTCTGCGCGCCGGTGAGGGCGTGGGGCAGCACCACGCAGTCGCCCCCGGCGAAAATGTCTGGATCGCTGGTGCGCAGCTGCGCGTCGACCACGATGCCGCCGCGCCGGCCCACGGTGAGCCCGGCCGCGCGGGCCAGCTCGTCGTTGGGCGTTACGCCCACGGCCACAATGGCCAGCTCGGCCTCCAGCCGGCCCGAGGGCGTGGCCACCGCCGCGAGATGGCCCTTTTCGTCGGCCTCGAAGGTTTGGACCGCCTGCCCCAGCAGAAAGCGCACGCCGTGCTGCTCCAAATCGCGCTGGACCATGCGCGCCAGATTGGGGCCGATGACGCCGGGCAGCACCTGGTCGCGGAATTCGACCACCGTGGTCTCCACGCCCCACAGATCGGTGAGGGCCACGGCCATTTCCAGACCGATGAACCCCGCCCCCACCACCACAGCATGGGAGACGCCCCCGCCGGAAACCTGCGCGCGTATCTCCCGCGCGGCCTGCATGCCGTCCACGGCGAGCACGCCCGGCAGCTCCGCCCCGGGCGCGGAAAGCCTGTTGGCCCGGCTGCCCGTGGCCAGCACCAGCTTGTCGTAAGGCAGATCCTCCTCGCGTCCGGTGGGCAGGTGGCGCACGCGCACGGTCTTGTTCGCGCGGTCGATTGCGAGGGCCTCGGTCTGCGTGCGCACGTTCACGCCCTTGGTCTTACGGAAGAATTCGGCGTCGCGCAGCATGTGGAAGGCTGTTGTTTGCAGCTCAGAGGCGTCGCTCACGTCGCCGGAGACATAGAAGGGAATGCCGCAGCCGCCGTAGGAGATGTCGCGGCCGCGGTCCAGTAAGGTCACCTCGGCGTCTGGATCCAGGCGTTTATAGCGGGCGGCGGCCTTGGGCCCAAGGGCCACGGCTCCGATGATCACGACGCGTTGGGGCATGAGGCGTCATCCTTTGCTTGGGGTTGCGGAACGCGCGCCTGGCGCTGCGTCTGCCAATGCGTCTGGCTGGCCGGCCAGCGGGCAGAACAGCGCTCCGGTCAGCACCGGGGGACCGGCCAGCAGCACCGGCGCGCGGGCCTGGCGCAACACGCGCGCGCAAACT
>MNUQ01000163.1 GCA_001871085.1 Desulfovibrionaceae bacterium CG1_02_65_16 | reverse complement strand
AGTGTGGCGCCTCACCTGGGGCGTATGCCACACATTCTTTCCCTTGCCGCCCAGCCGCCCCCAATTGACAAATATTGCGCCAGCTATTGAAACACAACATGTTCCGGTGTAGCCTGAACGGAAAAGCAGGGCTCATCCAAGCTGGCACGGCAAATGCTTTAGCGGACCATCAGCACACCACCCAGCATGGTCCCACCCCGTTTCCACGCCGAGGACACTGCGGGCAGCGCGCGCGAAGGCCGAAAGGCCGATACGTTGCAGAGGGGCTTTGCGCCCCGTCCCAACCAAGGCCGCATCAAACGGCCCAAGGAACAGTCGCATGGCAGTCGCAAAGGTCAAAAAAACACGCGGCAATCCGCTGTACATCCAGGCCATCACGGGCATCTGCGTTGGCGCCGCGCTGAGCGCGTTCCTCCCCGACGGGGAGAACCTCGCGGCGCGGATACCGCCCTGCGGCGACATCTTCATCCAGATGATCAAGCCAGCCCTCGCCCCGCTCATTTTCTACGCCATGGGCATCGGCGGCGCCGCCATCGCGGCGGGCAAGTGGGAAACATCGCTGGACGCGGGCGCTCTCAATGAGGCCCTTTCCGGCGTGTACGAAGAGTCGGAGGACGCTCCCGAGGAGATTTTTGACGGAGCCCTGGAGCCCGTGGCCGTAGGCAATACCGGCCACGCCTGATTCAACCCCTGTGCTGGAGGTATCATGTCCCTTCCCCTGATGGCGAACCATCCGACCCTGAGCGCGCGCCGCGTGGACGGCCTGCTCGACTGGGCGCAGATGCTCTCGGGCGTCTGCCTCATCGGCTTCATGTGGGCGCACATGATTCTGGTGGCCAGCGTGAACATCGGCCCGGATGTCATGAACGCCATCGCCGAGTTTTTTGAGTCCACGCGCATGGTGCAGGTCGGCGGACCGCTCATCTTCCTGCTGTTTTTGGCGCACTTTCTGCTGGCGGCGCGCAAAATCCCCTTCCGCCTGGAGGGGCAGAAAACCATTTGGGAGCACGCCAAAATGCTGCACCACACCGACACTTGGCTGTGGGTGGTGCAGGCCGTTTCCGCCATGATCATCCTGGTCATGGGCGCCATCCACATGTGGGTGGTGCTCTCCGACCTGCCCATTACCGCGGCCAAGAGCGCCGCACGCGTGCAAAGCGGGGCCTGGGTGTTCTTCTACATGGCGCTTCTGCCCCTGGCGGAGCTGCACGTGGGCATCGGGCTGTACCGCATTGCGGTGAAGTGGGGTTTTGTGCAGCGCAGCGGCCGCAAGGGCCTCAAGCGCGGCGAAAACCTGCTCACCCTCATTTTCCTCCTCATCGGCGCGCTTACGCTGATCCGCTTCTGGTTCCTGAAAGGATAGGGTGCGACATATGCAGACCATCTACACCGACGTACTTGTCATCGGAGCCGGCCTGGCCGGCGAGCGCGCGGCCATCGAGGCCGCCCAGGCGGGATTCTCCGCCATCTGCCTGAGCCTTGTTCCGGCGCGGCGTTCGCACTCCTCGGCCGCCATGGGCGGCATGCAGGCCTCCCTTGGCAACTGCGCCAAGGGCGATGGAGATTGCCCGGACGTGCACTTCGCCGACACGGTCAAAGGCTCCGACTGGGGCTGCGACCAGGAGGTGGCGCGGCTGTTCGCCGACCGCGCGCCCATTGAAATGCGCCAGCTGGCCCACTGGGGCGTGCCCTGGAACCGCGTGGTGCCGGGCAAAAGCATGTATTTCAAGGGCGGCAAGCAGTTCGAGAAGGAAGAAAAAGAAGAGAACCGCGGGCTCATCACCGCGCGCGACTTTGGCGGCACGGCCAAGTGGCGCACCTGCTACGTGTCCGACGGCACGGGGCACAGCGTGCTCTTCACCGTGGACAACGTGTGCGCCAAGCTCGGCGTTGAAGTGCACGACAAGACCGAGGCCATAGCGCTCATCCACGATGGCGCGACCTGCTTCGGCTGCGTGGCGCGCTGCCTGCGCACGGGCGAGCTGCGCGTGTACCTGGCCAAGGCCACCACCATCGCCTCGGGCGGGTTCGGGCGCATCTACCCCTGCACCACCAACGCCGTCATCTGCGACGGCGGCGGGCACATCCCGGCCATCAACACCGGGCTGGTGCCCATGGGCAACATGGAGGCCGTGCAGTTCCACCCCACCGGCATCGTCCCCACCGACATCCTCGTCACCGAGGGCTGCCGCGGCGACGGCGGAACGCTGCTCGACGTGAACGAAGAACGCTTCATGAACATCTACGAGCCTGAGAAGCAGGAGCTGGCCAGCCGCGACGTGGTGAGCCGCTGGATGACCCACCACATCCGCGAGGGCAAGGGCGTCAAAAGCCCCTATGGCGAACACCTCTGGCTCGACATCCGCCACCTGGGCGAAAAGCACATCACCGGCAAGCTGCGCGAGGTGTACGAAATCTGCACGAGCTTCCTCGGCGTCGACCCCATCCACCAGCTCATTCCCGTGCGTCCCACCCAGCACTACAGCATGGGCGGCGTGCGCACGGACAAAACCGGCCACGCGTACGGCGTCCGCGGCCTGTTCAGCGTGGGCGAGGCCGCCTGCTGGGACATGCACGGCTTCAACCGCCTGGGCGGCAACTCCCTGGCCGAAACGGTCGTGGCCGGCGGCATTGTGGGCAAGAAGATCGCCGAGTTCCTGCAGGGGGCCGAGGTCACCTTCAACTCCAGCGTCATCGACGACGAGGTGAAGCGCCAGCACGAGCGCATCGAGAACGTCATCCGCTGCAAGGCCGGCACCGAGAACGTCTACAAGGTGCGGCAGGCCATGCAGCAAAGCCTGCACAAGGGCGCGAACATCTTCCGCACCGACGCGGGCCTGACCACATGCGTTGCGGAGCTGCAGGAGATTCTGGCCCGCGCGCGCAAGGTGGGCCTCAAGAGCAACGGCCTGGGCGTCAACCCGGAGCTCTCGGCCGCGCTCAAAATCGAGGGGCAGGTCAAAATGGCCCTCATGGTGGCGTATGGCGCGCTCAAGCGCACGGAAAGCCGCGGCAGCCACAACCGCGAGGACTTCCCCGCCCGCAACGACCGCGATTGGCTCACCCGCACCCTGGCCTACTGGAAGAAGGACACCGACGACCTGCCGACCCTTGAGTACGAGCCGGCCACAAACGTGTTCCACATTCCGCCGGGAGACCGTGGCTATGGCAAAAGCGAAATCATCAAGGCCGACACTCCGGCCGCGACGAAGGGGTAGCAGACATGGCAAGAGCGCTGAAATTCAACATCTTCCGCTATAATCCGCAGGACCCGGAATCCACGCCGCACATGGAGAGCTTCATGCTCGACGAGACGGACGCCATGACGCTGTTCATCGCGCTCAACCGCATCCGTGAGGAGCAGGACCCCAGCCTGCAATTCGACTTCTGTTGCCGCGCGGGCATTTGCGGCTCCTGCGGCATGGTGATAAACGGCCGCCCGGGGCTGGCCTGCCACACCAAAATCAAGGATCTGCCCGAGGAAATCACCCTGCTGCCCCTGCCGGTGTTCCAGCTGGTGGGCGATTTGAGCGTGGATACGGGCAGCTGGTTCCGCGAGATGTACGACACCACCGAATCGTGGATCCACACCAAGAAGGCCTTCGACCCAGCCGCACAGGAAGAGCGCATGGAGAACGAGGTGGCCGAGGCCATCTACGAGCTGGACCGCTGCGTGGAGTGCGGCTGCTGCGTGGCCGCCTGCGGCACGGCCCGGCTCCGGCCGGACTTCCTGGGCGCGGCGGGCCTGAACCGCGTGGGCCGCTTCCTGATCGACCCGCGCGACGAGCGCACCGAACAGGACTACTACGAGCTCATCGGCAACGACATGGGCATCTTCGGCTGCATGGGCCTCCTGGCGTGCGAGGACGTGTGCCCCAAGCACATGCCCCTGCAGGACCAGCTGGGCTTTCTGCGCCGCAAGATGGGCATAACCGCGCTCAAGAACTTCTTTGGAAAGTAGGCGGATAACAGCAAGAGGACAACACAAGGAGACGCCATGAGAGAAATCAAGGCGGCGGACGTCTCGGCGGCGGTGGCGCGCATGTGCGTAAGCGCCAACACCAAATTGCCCGACGACGTGCGCAGGAAATTTGAGGAAGGCCTCAAAAACGAGACCACCGAGGCGGGAAAGGAGATTTTCCGCCAGCTGCTGGAGAACGCGGACCTGGCCTTCGAGACCAAGCTGCCGCTCTGCCAGGACTGCGGGCTGGCCATCTTCTACGTGGAGCTGGGCGAGGACGCGCGCGTGGAGGGCGGCGTGAACGCGGCCATAACCGCGGGCATGGTGGCCGGCTACAAGGACGGCTTTTTGCGCAAGAGCTCCTGCGATCCCATGACGCGCAAGAACACCGGCGACAACACCCCGGCCATCATCCACATCGACCTGGTGCCGGGCGACCGCCTCAAAATAAGCTACATGGCCAAGGGCGGCGGCAGCGAAAACATGAGCCGTGTCACCATGCTGGCCCCCAGCCAGGGCTGGGAGGGCATCAAAAAGTTCGTGGTGCAAAGAGTGGCCGAGGCCGGCCCCAACCCCTGCCCGCCGGTCATTCTGGGCATCGGCATTGGCGGCACCTTTGAATACGCGCCCAAGATCGCCAAGAAGGCCCTCTTGCGCAAGCTCGACGACACGCACCCCGACCCCAAGATCGCGGCCATGGAGGCCGAACTGCTCGCCGAGGTGAACAAGCTCGGCATCGGGCCCATGGGCCTGGGCGGCAGCTACACCTGCCTGGCCGTCAAAATCGCCATGGCTCCCTGCCACATCGCCAGCCTGCCGCTGGCCGTGAACGTGCAGTGCCACTCCGCCCGGCACGAGGAGGTGGAATTCTAATGGCCAAGTACTCGCTCAACACCCCGCTCACCGACGCGGACATCGAAAAGCTGCGCGCGGGCGACGTGGTGCTGCTCTCGGGCATCATCTACTCCGGCCGCGACGCCGCGCACAAGAAGCTGACCGACCTGCTGGACGCCGGCAAGCCGCTGCCCTTCGACCTCAAGGGCGCGAGCATCTACTATGTGGGGCCCTCACCCGCGCCCCCGGGCCGGCCCATCGGAGCGGCCGGGCCCACCACCAGCTACCGCATGGACGCCTACGCCCCCCGCCTCATCAGCCTGGGGCTCAAGGCCAGCATCGGCAAGGGCAAGCGCAACGACGAGGTCAAAAAGGCCATGCGCGACCACAAGGCCGTATACTTCGGGGCCACCGGCGGGGCCGGAGCCCTGCTGTCCAAGTGCATCACCGCGAGCAAGATCATCGCCTTCGACGAGCTGGGCCCCGAGGCCGTGCGCGAAATGACGGTCAAGGACTTCCCGCTGCTGGTCATCAACGACGCCTTCGGCGGGGAGCTGTACGCCAAGCCGAACCTGCCGGAATAGCAGGCAGGATTCTTGGGGAGGCCGGCGCGTGGGCGCTACCGCGGCCGGCCGCGCCTCCTGTCCCCCGGACGCCGTTGGTGAGCCAGCCCCCGATGCCCCGGATCACCGGGCGGTCACGGCTCACCAATGGGCGATCCCCAAAAAACAGGACGGTCCTGTGCGCGGGAGGGTGTTTGCCCCTCCCGCGCCGCCAGGCTCTCCTCTTTACATAGCGACCTGAATTTAAAACAAGAATCCTCCCGTTCGCACTTTCCCGTTTCCTTGCGTTCCCATTTTCACGATGCTATCCTGCCTCCGCTGGTAGGGATTTTTCAGCACCCAGACCGGGTCAAACCCGGAGGAGCAGCCAATGCCCATCCCCATGCGGACCTCGTTGCAAAACCTTGATCTCGAAGCCGGGCGCGACCTTTCCTTCATCAACGCCGTGGCGAAAGAGAGCGGGCAGGACCTCAAAAGCTGCTACCAATGCGGCAACTGCACCGCTGGTTGCGCCTATACCCACGATTACGACATCCCCGTGCATCAGGTGATGCGCTTGGTGCAGCTTGGCCGCAAGGACGAAGTCCTGTCCTGCCGGTCCATATGGCTGTGCGCCACCTGCCAGGCCTGCACCACGCGCTGCCCCAATAATATAGAGGTGGCGACGGTGATGGACGTGCTGCGGCACATGGCGAGGGCCGAGGGCCGCGCCCCGGAGCGACTGGTCAAAACCTTCGCCGACAGCTTTCTTTCCAGCGTGGCGCGCCATGGCCGCGTGTTCGAGGCCGGGCTGGCCATGGTCTTCGCCATCATAAGCGGCAAGCCCCTGCAGGACGCGGGCCTTGGACCGGCCATGCTCTCACGCGGGAAGCTGGCCTTTTGGCCGCACGAGCCGACGGGCAACGGCAAGCGCGAGGTGGCGGAGATTTTCCGCCGCTTCCACGAGGGCAGGCCAACCAGCACGGCAGCGGCGACGCCCGCGCCTTCCACACAGCCAACGGAGGAGAACGCGAAATGAGCGCCCTCGGCTATTACCCCGGCTGTTCGCAAAGCGGAACCGCCGCGGAGTACGACATCTCCACCCGCGCCTGCCTGAAGGCCCTGGGCGTCGCAATGGCCGACGTGCCCGACTGGACCTGCTGCGGCAGCACGCCCGCGCACACGGTGGACCACTTTCTCGCCGGCGCGCTGGCCGCGCGCAACCTCATCCAGGCCGAAACCGCTGGCTTTTCCCGCGTGACCACGCCCTGCCCCAGCTGCCTGGCCGCCCTCAAAACGGCCAACCACCGCCTGGCCGACGCGGCAGACCCCGGATACCGCGCCGAGGTGGAACGCCTGCTTGGCCGCGCGGCCCCCGGCCCGCTGGAAGCCGTGAGCACCCTGCAGGTGCTGTACGAACAGGTGGGGCCGCAGGGCGTCAAGGCGCACGTGGCGCGGCCGCTTTCCGGCCTGCGCGTGGCCTGCTACTACGGCTGCATCATGAACCGGCCGCCGGGGCTCATGGCCTTCGACGACCCAGAAAATCCCGTGGCCATGGACGAACTGCTCACCGCCTGCGGAGCCGAGGTGGTGGACTTCCCCTTCAAGACCGAGTGCTGCGGCGCGGCCTTCGGCATGCCCCGGCTCGATGTCATGCGCCGGCTTTCCGCGCGCATCATTGAAATGGCCGTAAGCGTCGGGGCGGACTGCATCGCCGTGGCCTGTCCCCTGTGCCAGATGAACCTGGACCTGCGGCGCGGGCAGGTGAACGCGGCCGCCCACACCGACAGCCGGCTCCCCGTGCCCTACTTCACCCAGCTTATGGCCCTGGCCCTGGGCCTGCCGGACAAGGACATCCGCCTGGACAAGCTGGTGCTGCCCTTCGGCCCGGCCCTGGCCGCGGCGGACGAACGCGAAAAGGCGCGCGAGGCGGAACGCGCCGCCAAGGCGCAGGCCAAGACGGCCGCCAAGCCCTCTGACAAGGAGACCCAGCCATGCGCATAGGCGTCATGGTTTGCCACTGCGGCAACAACATCGCCGCCACCGTCGACGTGGAGGCCGTGGCCGCGGCCGCCCGGGAGTTCCCCGACGTGGTTTTCGCCACGGACCACATGTACGCCTGCTCCGACCCCGGCCAGAAGACCCTGGAGCAGACCATCCGCGACCTCAAGCTCGATGGCGTGGTGGTGGCCTCCTGCTCGCCGCGCATGCACGAGGTGACCTTCCGCCGCGCCGTGGAGCGCGCGGGCCTCAACCGCTACATGTTCGAGATGGCCAACATCCGCGAGCACGTGGCCTGGATTTCCCTTGACCGCAAGCGCAACACGCAAAAAGCCACGGACCTGGTGCGCATGGCCGTTGAAAAGCTGCGCGTGGACCGGCCGCTGACTCCCAAAAGCTTCGACGTGCAGAAGCGCGTGCTCATTGTTGGCGGCGGCGTGGCCGGCATTCAGGCCGCGCTGGACTGCGCCGACGGCGGGCTGGACGTTGTGCTGGTGGAGCGCAAAAGCTCCATCGGCGGCGTTATGAGCAAGCTCGACAAGACCTTCCCCACCGTGGACTGCGCCGTGTGCGTGCTGGGCCCCAAAATGGTCGATGCCGGCCAAAACCCGCGCATCGCCCTGCACACCTGCTCGGAGGTGGAGGAGGTCTCCGGCTATGTGGGCAACTTCGAGGTCAGGATCAAGAAGCACTCCACCTACGTGGACTGGACCAAGTGCACCGGCTGCGGCGCCTGCCAGGAAAAGTGCCCCAGCCGCAAGGTGCCCGACGCCTTCAACGAGAATGTGAGCCTGACCACGGCCATCGGCATCCCCTTCCCGCAGGCCATTCCCAAGCGCGCCAGCATCAACGCCGAGTACTGCCTCAAACTCACCAAGGGCAAGTGCGGCGTGTGCGAAAAGATCTGCCCCACCGGAGCCATCGCCTACGACATGCAGGACGAGTTCATCACCGAGAAGGTGGGGGCCATCATCGCCGCCACGGGCATCGATCTCTTCGACCACAAGAAGTGCGGCGAATACGGCGCGGGGCGCTACCCCGACGTGGTCACCAGCCTGGCTTACGAGCGCATGCTCTCGGCCTCCGGCCCAACGGCCGGGCATATCAAGAGGCCCAGCGACGGGACCGAGCCCAAGACCGTGGTGTTCATCTCCTGCGTGGGCAGCCGCGACCGTTCGCTGAACCGGCCGTATTGCTCCGGCTTCTGCTGCATGTACACGGCCAAGCAGGCCATCCTCACGCGCGACCACATCCCCGATTCCCGGGCGTACGTGTTCTACATGGACATCCGCGCCAACGGTAAGGGCTACGAGGAGTTCGTGCGCCGCGCGCAGGAGGAATACGGCGTGGAGTACGTGCGCGGCCGCGTGGCGCAGGTCTACCCGCAGGACGGCAAGCTCATTGTGTGCGGGGCCGACACGCTGCTGGGCCGGCAGGTGGAGGTGGCGGCGGATCTCGTGGTGCTGGCCGTCGGGGCGGAGGCCGCCCACGGCGCGCCCGAGCTGGCCGAGAAACTGCGCATCTCGTATGACGCCTATGGATTCTTCATGGAGAGCCACCCCAAGCTGCGCCCCGTGGAGACCAACACGGTGGGCGTGTTCCTGGCCGGCGCCTGCCAGGGCCCCAAGGACATTCCCGCCAGCGTGTCCCAGGCCAGCGCGGCCGCGGGCAAAGTGCTGGCCCTGCTCTCCAAGGACAAGCTTGAAAGCGATCCGCAGATCGCCCTGGTCAACGCCAACCGCTGCATCGGCTGCGGCAAGTGCGAACGCACCTGCCCCTTCGGCGCCATCCGCATGCGCGAGCTGCGCGACGGCTCCCAGCGCGCCGAGGTTGTGGAGACCGTGTGCCAGGGTTGCGGCATTTGCAGCGTCACCTGCCCCGTGCGGGCCATCCAGCTCCAGCACTTCACAGATTCCCAGCTCCTTGCGGAGGTCAATGCGTTATGCCGGACATGGGACGAGACTACAGAATAATAGGTTTCCTGTGCAACTGGTGCTCCTACGGGGGGGCCGATGCGGCGGGCGTGGCGCGCTTTTCCCAGCCAACGGACCTGCGCATCATCCGCGTGCCCTGCTCCGGCCGGGTGGACCCCATGTTCGTGGCCAAGGCGCTTTTGTCCGGGGCCGACGGCGTGCTCGTCTCCGGCTGCCACCCGCGCGACTGCCACTACTCGGAGGGCAACTTCTACGCCCGTCGGCGTCTGGAGATGCTGCGGCGCTTTCTGCCCATCATCGGCGTGGACGAGGGCCGCTTCGAGTATGTCTGGGTCTCCGCGTCCGAGGGCTCGCGCTGGCGCGACATGGTCACCAGCTTCACCAACAAAATCCACGCGCTGGGGCATATGCCGCGCATGACCGAGCCGGCCCGCACCATGTGCGCGCTTGAGGGCATGCTCGGCCAGTCCCTTTCCCAGCCGGACATGGCCCAGCCGGGCGGCTCTCCCTTGGACGCGGCCCATTCGGGCATCGCCCAGCCCGCGCCACCCCTGCCAGATTGGGACAAACCCGCCGGGGCCGTGCTGACCCAGGAGGACATTGCGGGCATGGCTGCGCCCGCCAAGGAGGGCGGCAATGGCTGAAAACGACCGCATACAACGGCTCATAGCCGCGGTGAAAGCCGAACTGCCCAAGCTGGACTTCGTGCTGGGCTACGGGCGCGGCTTCGACGCGCTGCACGCCACGCCCATCACCGTGCGCACCGAGGCCGACGCGGACAAGCTCATCTTCGACGCCACCTGCGTGGAGAATCTGGCCACCAGCCTGTACGCCATGCGCGGCAAACGCATCGGCATCGTGGTCAAGGGCTGCGACTCGCGCTCGGTGGTCGAGCTGATGCAGGAGAAGCTTTTGGACCGCGCGAACCTCGTGGTCTTCGGCATGCCCTGCCAGGGCGTCATTGACCTGGCCAAGGTGCGCGTGCGCGCGGACATAGCCCAGGCGCGCGGCGCGGAGTTCACGGAGACCGAGGTGCGGCTGCTGCTGCCCGAGGGCGAGCGCGTGCTGTCACGGCAGGATGTTCTTGCCGACAAGTGCCTGCGCTGCCGCTACCCCAATCCGCTCATCGCCGACCATCTGATCGGCCCGGAAGTGGAGCCCAAGGGGGTGGAGGACACCTACGCCGACCTGGAGGGCTTTGAAAAACTCAACCCGCAGGAGCGCTTCGACTTCTGGAAGCGGCAAATGAGCCGCTGCATACGCTGCTACGCCTGCCGCAACGCCTGCCCCTTATGCGTGTGCAAGCACGTGTGCCTGGCCGACAGCCGCGAGCCGCACTGGCTCAGCGCCGAGGCCACCCTGCAGGAAAAGTGGCTGTTCCAGGTCATGCACGCCCTGCACCTGGCCGGGCGCTGCACCGAGTGCGGCGAATGCCAGCGCTCCTGCCCAATGGGCATTCCCATCCTGCTCCTCAAACGGAAAATGAACCGCGAGCTCAAGGAAGTCTTCAACTACGAGGCGGGGGTGGACCCGGAGGCCGTGCCGCCGCTGCACACCTTCCAAATGGAAGAGGAAAAGATCAAGGACCGGGGGCTGCTATGGTAGCGCGATTCATCGAGAACGATGCCGTGGCCGCACTGGCCGCGGCCTGGGCCAGAGACTACCGCCTGCTGGCCCCCGTGCGCGAGGGACAGGCCGTCATCTACCGACCCTGGGCGCCGGACATGCACCCCTTCCTGGGCCGTCCGCCCACAGCATCGGCCAAGCAGGCGCTCTTGCCGCAAACAGAGAACCTGCTCTCCTACACCTATCGCAAGGACCACGCGGACCTGACGAAGACCGAGGTTTTCCTGGCCGATCCGCTGCCGCCGGAACCCACGGTCGTGCTGGGATGCCGCCCCTGCGACGCCCGCGGCAACAAGCTGCTGGACCGCGTGTTTCTGGAGCGCGGCGTGGCCGACCCGCTCTATGCCGCCAGACGCGCGGCCACCCTGTTCGTCACCGTTGCCTGCGAGCACATGGAGAACACCTGCTTCTGCCACTGGACCGGCGGCGGCCCCACCTCCGAGGAGGGCTCGGACGTGCTGCTCTTCGCCGTCACCGGCGGATACGCGGCCCGCGCCATAACCCCCGCCGGGGAAAAGCTTTTGGCCAATCTGCCGGACACGTCGCAGCAAATAGCGGACGAGCTGGCCGCCCGACTGGCGAACCCGGTGGAGCCCGGTCCCGCGCCGGACCTGCGCGCCGCGCCGGAACGCTTTCTCGCACTGTTCGACAACATGGACTTCTGGATGGACCAGAGCGCGCGCTGTCTTTCGTGCGGGGTGTGCACGTACCTGTGCCCCACCTGCTCCTGCTTCAACATCACCGACGAGAACCAGGGGCTCAAAGGCAAGCGCCTGCGCACCTGGGACACCTGCATGAGCGCGCTCTACACGCTGGAGGGCAGCGGCTACAACCCGCGCGTGAGCCGGGCGCACCGCCTGCGCAACCGCGTTGGCCACAAGTTCTGCTACCATCCGCAGGAATTTCCCGCCGCGTCCAACGAGCGGAACGCCCAACCAGAGGTCTCGTGCACGGGGTGCGGCCGCTGTATCAAGTCCTGCCCCGTCTCGGTGGACATCCGCCGCATTGTGCTCGACCTTTTGGAGAAGGGGGAAAAGAAGTGAGCCACAGCCCCTATATGCCGCAAATCGCCACCATCATCGAAACCATCGATGAAACGCCGGACATCAAAACCTTCCGCGTGGTGCTGCAAGACCCTGCGGCCATGGCCGCGTTCCGTTTCCTGCCCGGGCAGGTGGCCCAGCTCTCGGTATTCGGCACCGGGGAAAGCACCTTCGTCATCAACTCGCCTCCCACCCGCATGGACTTCCTCCAGTTCACCGTCATGCGCGTGGGCGAACTGACCCACCGCCTGCACACCTTGAGAGAAGGCGATCCCGTGGGCCTGCGCGGGCCGCTGGGCAACCACTTTGATGTTGACGCCATGAAGGGCCGCGACATCGTGTTCATTGGCGGCGGCGTGGGCATGGCCCCGCTGCGCACCCTGCTGCTGTACATGCTGGACAACCGCGCCGACTTCGGAACCATTACGCTGATTTACGGCGGCCGGACGCCCGAGCACCTGTGCTACAAAAGCGAGCTGGCCGAGTGGGCCGCCCGGGGCGACATGCGGGTGGAGCTCACCGTGGATAATCCAGACAAGAACTGGAGCCACCGCGTGGGCGTGGTGCCCGCCGTGCTCACCGACCTGAACGTCAGCCCGCAAAACGCCGTGGCCGTCACCTGCGGGCCGCCCATCATGATCCGCTTCACCATTCAGGCGCTGGCCAAGCTCGGCTTCACCGACGAGCAGATAGTGACCACGCTGGAGCGGCGCATGAAGTGCGGCGTGGGGCTGTGCGGCCGCTGCAACATCGGCGGCAAGTTCGTCTGCGTGGATGGTCCGGTGTTCACCCAGGCGCAGCTCAAGGGGCTGCCGCAGGAGTTTTAAACAATCGCGCCATCGCCGCGGAAGGTCCTTGACATCCGCGCGTAAGGGCGTACCTAGAAATCGTAGTCCTTTTCCTTCAACTTACCAGTGGAGGATACGCCAATGGGCCAGTCAGCTTTTTAGCCGGTTGAAGGACGGCCGCTTCATCAAGAGCCAGTCCGGCGCATTCGCCGCCGGGCATGCCGCCCGCAAGGGGCCATGAAGCCGCCAAACGTGCCTGATCAAGGTTCCGCAAGTCGCCCCCGGGAGAACGGGGGCCGCCCGAGAAAACCACCAGGAGCGCCCCGAGACCGGCGCGAATCTGCACAGGCAGAGGTGGAAACGTCGGCGGACGAAGGCCGAAAACCCAGGTGCCCGGGCAAGGGCGCACACACGCCAGATCCTGCAACTTGTCACGGATCAGGCAGGCGCATCCCGCCTCACGCGCCGCCCAGGGCAGCAACGTGGAAAGCACAGCGTTCGAGGCGCGCGGCGTCAACACGCCGCAAACACAAAGCAGCATACCAAGGCCGCTTCCGACACCGGAGGCGGCCTTCTTTTTGGGGGTCACTCGCACAAACAAAAGGTACCGCTCGCGCCGGCGGCGGACGGCGCGCGAAATGGTCCCGCAAGCAGGCGCCCCGCCTTTTGTACGCGGCGTTGACAATCGCCCCCCCTGGCGTACGGATATACATGCCCCCCTCACCACAGCCGGAGGATGCCTCATGAAAACCCATTTCCTCACACTGGCGCTTTGCGCGACGCTCTGCGCCACTTTCCTTCCCGCAACGCTCAATGCGGCGGATAAGGATCTGCCTTACGGACAAATGATGCAGGGCCAGGGCATGATGCAGGGTCAGGGCATGATGCAGCAGGGGCAAGACGCCATGCAGGCCGCCGACGGCATGTCGCTTTTGCGCCACATCCTCAAAACCGACCCCTATGTGAAGTGGGACCTGATGCCCGGCACGACGCGGATGCGCCAGGGCAAGGAGCCCCACGGCGCGCTGCAGAACGTGTACGTGAACAAGCTGGCTTACAAGGCCATTATGGAAAAGGCCGGCGCCCTGCCCGACGGCGCCATCATTGTGAAGGAGAACTACACCGCCGCTGGCAAGCTGGCCGCCGTTACGGTGATGCAGAAGAAGAAGGGCTACAACCCGGCCGCCGGGGACATTCTGTGGCTCAAGTATTCGCCAGACAAAAAGATTCTCGCCCAGGGCAAGGCTGACCCCTGCATTAAATGCCACACGGCGGCCAAGGACAACGACTACGTTATGCTCGCCCCGCTCAAGTAAAGCGCCCGACCCGCCCGCCTGCAAGGCCGCTTTCGGAACAACCGCTCAGCCGCGGCCGGAGGCGGCCTTCTGCTTTGGGGATAGGACGCGCAATCTCATTCTCCCGCGCAGCTGCGCCCCGCCAGCGGCAACGGCGCGACGGCACAGGCGACCTCATTTCCGCCCAGACGAAGGCAAAAACGAATGCCGGGGCGAATGCCGGGGCGAATGCCGGGGCGAATGCCGGGGCGAATGCCCCTACTTGAAACGGAACAGCACAAACTCCGACCGCCGCAGCGAGCCGTCGCCATCGGCATCCGCCCGGGCGAAGGCCTGGCGGTGTTTGCGGGCGAAGAACTCGTCCAGGTCCTGCCGGCTCACGTACCCGTCGCCGCTGATGTCCAGATCACGCGCACGCACGGAGCCAAGGCCCTCGAAGCCGCTGATGCCGGCTTTTCTGAACTCCTCCGGCGTGATGACCCCGTCGTGGTCGGCGTCCACAGCGGCGATGCGGAAGGGGTGTATGGCGGCGCTTTGGCCCTTGGCGTAGGCCAGCACCTCGGCCAGGGTCACGCGGCCGTCGTGGTCGACGTCCAGCGCATGGAAGGAGGGCCCGGCCACGGAGGACTCCAAGGGCGGAATCTGGGCCAGGGCCGCGCCAAACGGCAACAGCGCAAGGCACAGGGCGGCAAGGGGAAGCAGCGCGGATGTGCGGCAGGGCATTTCGGCTCCTTTGCGTTACGGATTACAAAAAACGCACCGGCGGACGCTTGCGCTCGGGCAGACGCTTGAAGCCGTACTTGGGCCGGCCGAGCATGAGCGCGCCGTAGATCTTATGGCTTTCGGGAATGCACAGGGCCGAAGAGATGGCCTTGCTGCGGCCGGACGCGTGGGTGAACAGCCCGGCCCAGCAGGTGCCCAGGCCCAGCGCGTGGGCGGCCAGGTCGAAGTGCGCCAGGGCCACCACGCAGTTGCTGGCGTTGTCCATGCCGCCCTTGGGCGCGTGGGCCACCACCAGCTGTGGCGCGTTGCGCAGGATGAGGTCAACGCCCTGGTCCCAGGCGTTGAGATAGGGCATGAAATATGGCAACCGCCTAAGGGATTTGGCGGTCAAATCCACCAGCAGCACCATGAGGTCCGGGTCCTGCGCCACAATCCAGTTCACCGGCTGGGTGTTCACGCCCGAGGGCGCGTAGCGTGCAATGTCGATGCAGCGGCGCACCAAATCGCGCTCCACCGGCTTGTCGCGAAAGCGGCGCACGCTGCGGCGCGAGCACATGAACTGCTCCAGCGCCTCGGGGCTGGCGGAAAGCGCCGGGTCCAGCGGGGTCAGGTCCGACGCATGCCTGCCGGTGAGGGAAAGCGCCCCCGTGGGGCACACGGCGATGCAATGCCCGCAGAGGATGCAACGCTCGGCGGCGTCCTTGGCGACCACGGGGAACTTGTTCTTGCCGCGCTCCAGCAAAAAGGCCGGGCATTCGGAAATGCACAGCCCGTCCTTGTTGCAGAGGGAAAGGTCGATATCGATATGGGCCATGCTTGTCCTCCTTGCTACAACTGGGAAATAACGCCCACCACCGCGCCGGTCATAAGCGAGGCGATGACCCCGGCCAGCAGCGCGCGCATGCCCATGCCCGTTATTTCGCCCCGGCGCTCCGGGCACATGGTGCCCAGCCCGGCGATGAGGATGCCCAGACTGCCGAAGTTGGCGAAGCTGCACATGGCGTAGGCCAGAATGAGCCGCGTCTGGGCCGAGAGCGCCTCCGGCGGCAGCGCCGCCATGTCCATGAACGCCAGAAATTCGTTGAGGATGACCTTGGCGCCGATGAGCGCGCCGGCGGTTTGCGCCTCGGCCCAGGGAATGCCGATGAGCCAGGCCACAGGCGAGAGGATGACGCCCAGGCCGCGCTCCAGGGTGATCGGCGCGCCGGCAACCGCCGGCAGAACGCCCAGGCCCAGGTTCACCAGCTTCACCATGGCCACAAACACGATGAGCATGGCCACAATGTTCCAAAAGAGCGTGAGCCCCTCCCACGTGCCCCGGCACAGGGCGTCCACGGAGCCGGAGGCGGCCGATCTCGGCATCTCGCGGCCAAGGGTCGGCGTTTTGTCCTCCGGCAGCATCACCGAGGCCACGAGCAGCGCCGCCGGGGCGTGGATGACGCTGGCCGTGAGGATGTGCCCCAGCGCGTCGGGTATCACCGGGCCCAGCACCGAGGCGTAAAGCATGAGCATGGTGCCGGCGATGCAGCTCATGCCCGTGGCCATGAGCGCGAAGAGCTCGCTGCGCGTCATGACCGCCAAATACGGGCGGATGAGCAGCGGCGACTCGATCATGCCGAGGAAGATGCAGCCCGCCGCGCCCACGCCCAACGCGCCGCCAATGCCCATGGTCTTCTCCAGCACGAGGGAAAACAGCCGCACCACGCGCTGCATCACGCCCCAATAAAAGAGCAGCGAGGTGAGCGCCGCGATGACGATGACCAGCGGCAACGACTGGAACGCCAGACTGAAATTCAGCGTGGGATTGACGGGCGCATATGGGGTCGGACCGCCGCCGATAAAGCCGAACACGAAGCTGGTGCCCGCGCGGGTGGCGGTCTCCATGGCCTGCACAATGGCGTTGAGCCCCATGAACAGACCCTTGAGCCAGGGCACCCGCAACACCAGCCCGGCTATGGCCAATTGCAGTCCCAATCCCGCGACGATCATGCGCCAGGGCACGTTGCGGCGGTTCGCGCTGAAGCACCAGGCGAGGAAGACGAGGCAGACGAGACCAAGGGCGCTATGCAGCACGGCTCACTCCAAAAATGACGTTCAGCGTCCGCACAATGCGTGATTTTCCGCCGTTTGTGAAGCGTCCGCACAATGCGTGATCCTGTTGACAGGAAATCGAGAGCTACGTACTATATTTTTAGATAGATTAGACAGAAAGGATAGATAAAGTCGATGACGCATAACCCCTCCGGCCTTTTCAAAACCAGCATCAAATGCGTGTTCGAGGCGTTTCGCTCCAACCCATTATTCCGCAACGGCATCATTGCGGCAACCCTGCTGAGCGCTGCCGCCAGCCTCCTCGCCGCCTTCGCCGGAGAGACGGTGCGGCCCGCCGCCGACATGGCCGCCAGCGTGCTCCTGTTCGCGCTGTTGATTCCACTGGAGTTTCTGATCTACGACCTCGTGCTCATGGACCGGCCGGCCAGAAACACCTGGGGCCGCATGGTTCTGGACGCCCGGTTCTTCGCCTATTCCTGGCGTTTGCTGCTGCTCGCCCTGGTCTTCGCGCTGCCGCAGGTCATTTTGAGCGTGCTGGCCGGTCTGATCCTCTCCGCCAGCGCGAACCCCGGCGGCCCGGCGGCGTTGCTCATCATCGTGGCCGAGCTGCTGCTGATTTCCGCGCTGCTGCCGCCGCTGCTGCGCGTCATGTTCTTCCCGGTTCTGCTGGCCGCCGGCCGGCCCAAGCCCATCAAAACCTCGTTCCGCGAGACCAGGGGCAAGCTCTGGCGCATTCTGCGCGCCATGTTCGTGCCCATGACGCTGTTGACCGGGATCGAGTATCTGCTGTTCCTGCTGCCCGCCCAATGCACCCAGTGGGGAGCGGCGGCCTCTGTCGCCGCGACCATCCCCTGCCTGGCGGGCATCGCCCTGATCAACTCCGTGGAGACGGCGCTCTTCACCATCGTGTATCGGCGCATCGTGAAGCCGGCGACGTCCTGTTCCGCATATGCTCCCGCTGGAGCGGCGGCCGGAACCAACGCGGGGTAATCGCCGCGGAGCGCACCGCCGCACTCCGGCATGGGGAGCTCCCGCGCCCTGGGTTGACCCGAACCCCTTGCACGCGTTAGTTCTTTAAAAACAGCATATCGTGTGCGCGTACGCAGGAGGCTCCCGCATGGCAAAAACAACCTGGCTGATCACAGAATGCCTGCGCAGCGCCATAAGCGCGCTGAACGAGCACGCCCCGCTGCGCCGCAACGTGCTTGGCTCGGTCCTGTTCCTCACCCTGCTGTGCATCGCCCTGGCGGCCTTTGAAATCCATAGGGGAGGCCCAGCGCCCAGGGCCTATTCGCCCCGGCTGCTCGCCATCGTCTTTCTGCCTGCGGAATTCTACATATTCGATCTTTGCCTGGGGCTGGCCCCGCGCTCGGGTCCGGCGATGTACGGCGACATGCGCCTGTTGAAGCTGCTGTGGGTCGGGTTGCTGCTCTGCCTCATCGCGGCGGGCGTCATGGCGGCGATCATCCTGCCGGGCGCGTTCATCCTTACTCTGTTCAAGGGCCTGGGCACGGCGGCCTTCATCGCCATAGGCCTTGTGGCCGTCATCGGCATCACGCTCGCGGTGCTGCTGGCCGGGTTCAGCGTGCGCTTCATGTTTCTGCCCGTCTCCGTGGCGCTGCGCGAGCCCAACCCCATACGCACCCTCTATCAGGCCACCAAGGGCAAGGCCTGGCTGCTGGCCAAAGTGCTGTTCTGGCCTTACGGGGCGCTCGTCGCGGCGAGCGTCGTCATGGAGCTCATCGGCCCCGCGCTGGAGCGCCGCCTGGGTTTTGTGGCGCTGGCCCTCTGGTTTCTCATCGACGCCTGCCTGACAGCGCTCATCTGCTGCACCTCGGCGGTGCTGCTGGCGCTGGTCTACCGGACATTCATCGACCCGCCGCAGCCGGAGACCGGGACCGCGCCCATGGGGTAGCTGAAGCGGACCCTTTCATCCTAACTATGCGCCTTTGTCTCGCAATGAGAGGACCTTTTTTAAAGAAAAATGGACAATCATATCTTTTGCAAAATTGGGCTGCAATAGTCGATCCTGATATGCAAATTGGTAAACTGTTCCTCCTGCTTTCCCTCCAACCTTTGGAACACCAACAATCGAATAGTCAAATAGTGACCGCAGATCAGCAAGAGCCTGAGCTTTTGTAGCGTTTGGATATGCCTCAAGGTATGCTTGCGTCCACGTGTCAAGGGTAAATCGCTGATTTTGTATATTCCTTACAACCTGTAATATCTCTTTTGCGTTTGAAAATTGTTTATGCATTTCATCGTCAAGCTCGTCAAAGATATGTCGAGAATACTGCTCTTCTGCCTCGTAAACATCTTGTGTTGACACAATTGAATGCTTATTTGCAATAGCAGCCTCCCTGCAAAATATGCAGAAAGAGACAATGTCTCGCGGTCTGCTCATCGTCCTTTTGATTATATAGGACCTAATTGTGGCGCGTTGTCTCATTCTGCCATCCGAGAATACCGTCGCCCAAGCTTTATCCTGTTCACATTTTAATGAGTTAGATATTCTCGCATTAGCAACGTCAATCAAACTATCCTCAGACCAATCCAAATACTCAATCTCTGAGCTTATCTTGTTCTTATCATTAAATCGGAGATTGTCATAAATATCCGTTCTTAAAAAAACAATAACTGGTGATGTTTTTTCGGTAGGGAGGTGCATGCAGATATCCCTTGTCGCCTTCAATATCCCTGACAGTAAGGCTTTAGATTCATCAGACGCGTCCCACCCATCGTCTAGCTTATCCAATAGAATAGTTATTGGGTAATCTGCATAGTTTTCCATTACAAATTCTATTAATTTCTTCGCAAAACTACTAATAATCGCAGCGAAGAACGGTCCTGCATTTTGTTCTTTATCAAGCTCAAAACCACCAAGAGATGCCCCATCTTCCCCAATACTTGGGAGAGAAAGCTTTCGAATCCTTTTAAACTTATCAAAAAGTATGTTCCCCAGTGAAAGTTTTTCCCCTGCATACATCTCTTTAATAATTTTTTTTGCTCTTTTGCGTTGTTTAAAATTTTCCTGTTCGCTCCAATAGCTTATCATTGTAACAAGAAGTAAAAATTTCCAAGAGGCTACATACGCTGCCTCAAGAGGGACTCCATTCTCTTTAATCTTTTTATGCGTTTCCCATGGGTAATCATCATAGTACAACGGGACAACAGAATGAGGAATCTTATTCTGTAATCTTTTGAACAATGCCGTTTTCCCGGATCCTTTTCGCCCTATAATATATCTTTTGCGAGAGAGAAGAATCCGATTTTCAATCCCAACATTAACAAAATATGCCATTAGATGTTGATCCTGTTCCGCGTCAAGAGCACCAAAATCTACATTTGAAATTGACATTTCACCCTCCTTTAGTCCCGTCCATTGTAGATTATAAATGCTATATCAAAAGCACACCGTCAAGTTACTTTACCCTAGCATTATCGCCAACCAGCTACAAAAACTCCGGAAACTTGCGCATGCGGGCCTTCATGTCCAGCATCTCGCCATCCACGCGGAAGGTGCCGTCGCCATTGTGATGCAGGGTCTTGGGCAGGGCGCGCGCGGCCGAGGTGGACGCCAGCTCCGGCCAGGCCTCGTCGGCCCAGGCGCGCACCACCTCCAGCACGAAGAGATCGTATTTCTCCACCAGCGTGTCGTCGGCCACGCGGCACTCCAGGTTGGCGAAGCATTCGTTGATAAGCGGCGCGGCCACGGCGGCGGCGGGCTTGCGCGTAAGGCCGAAGGCCTTGAACTTGTCCACCTGCGCGCCCGAGCAGTTGCCAATGTCCACCACCGTTGCCGCCAGCGAGGCGGGCGGAATGGCGAGCACGCACTCGCGCGTGCCGGCCAACGCCTGGAAGCTGTGGTCGCCCTCGCTGATAACGCAGGCCAGACGCGGCGGCACAAAGTCCATCATCATGTGCCAGCTCATGGTCATGACGTTGTCGCGCCCGTTCTCCGAGGTGCTCACCAGCACCACGGGGCCGGGCTCCAGCAGTTGAAAGACCTTGTCCAACGGGAATTCGCGCATGGCTCCTCCCTTGCCGCGCGGCGGCGGCGGTTATCCATTGGCGAATGATTCACTCCTGCGCGCCGCGTTGTCAACGCCTAGGCCATTCGGGGAACATAACAGGAGCCGGGGCTAGCATTATTTCTTGCAAGATATCCGCACAACGGCTTGCTTTCATCACTATATTATACTATTATAATCTGTATAATTTACTATTTGGGGAATGCTTTGGAAATATTCAAAGAAATTACTACACTGTTGACAGGGATTGCATGGCCTATAGTTGTCCTATGGCTTGCATACCTTCTGCGTCCACAAATTGATATTCTGTTAAAGAGGCTAAACTCACTTACGGTTGCAGGAACCAGTGTCTCCTTTGCACAAGCTCTAGTCGAGGTTGAATCTGAGGCAAAACAATTACCACAAAATAACGCGAACCAAACAAATAATTCAGAACTACTGCCAAAATTCGAGCAGTTAAAAAGAATTTCAGCAATTTCTCCTCGAGCTGCAATTTTAGAGGCATGGATATTAGTCGAAACTGCGGCACTGCCAACGGGCACTTCTTCTTCAAATTTCCATGAGCTTAAGTCTTTTGAACAGGTGCACCACATTGCGACAACTGCAAATCTCAGCCAAGAGGAATCTAATTTGATTATCAGTTTGCGAAATCTACGCAACCAAGCGGCCCACATGCCCGATTTTGCGTTAACGCAGAAAGAAGCTGAACGATATTTGATGTTAGCTATTTCTGTTGCAAAACGTCTTAACACAAACACGTCAGAGAACAATTTGTAAGAATTATAATGAGGCACAGCAAACAGAATTTCCCCCCTCAAACACTTTGATTTGTCTACTTCGGCACGCTCCTAGCCCCACTTCGCACTCCATACCGCGTAACGCTAGCAATATTTCTAATTTTATCTCTCACATCCCCCCTCCGCCCCGTATCGTGTTTACGCGCTATTACCGCTAAAACACAACACTTTTTTGAGATTGCGCATCGCCCCGCCGCGCCTGGGCCGATGCCAGCAAAAAGACAAAAAAAGGCCGCCCGGCGAAAAGGTGCCGGGCGGCCCAAGGGGGCTGAATCCATAAGGGGCTTAGTTTAGGCCACGCTCACTTCGCCCTGGGCGATCTCGCGGCGCACGTCCTCAAGGTCGATGACCACGGGGTCGATCATGTTGTGGCCGCCGCGCTCGCCCCAGGAGTAGTCATTGGCGAAGTGGCCGTCGTAGCGCGCGTCGTCCACGATATAGAAACCGTTCTGGTGCAGCAGGCGGTCCCAGCGGTGGACGAAGAACTCGAACTTCCTGGGGTCGAAATTCTCCACATCAATCCAGTGCCAGGTGAGCGAGCAGACCTCGTCATCGTAGCCCATAAGCGCGATGAAACGGGCCTTGCTGTCCAGGTACATGCGCCGGCGCAGCAGCACAGCGGACTCCTTGATGGGCGTGGGGTCGAACGGAACCTGCTTGCCGTCCAGGGTCACTTCAACCATGGAGTCGTCGCCGAGCTTCATGCCGCAGGTGCAGGTGTTGCCCTTGCGCCACCACTCCAGATACTTGGTCTTATAGATGCCACGGCCTTCCTCGCGGATCTTTGCAGCGGTGGCCGAGGAAACGGGGTGCAAAGCCAGATCGCAGCAGCGGCCGGTGATGGTCAGGTTGAGATCCATTGCGAGTCCTCCAAAATGTTGAATGCCAGGTTCACGGCGGCAGTCCAATTAGTTCAATCAATCCGCCTACCCTGCTGGAAGCAACTCCTGGGCCAAGGTGAAATCGCCTGGGATTCCATGTGATTATTATCACAAATACGCCCCCCATACTAACGATGGACGAAATTTGCGTCCGTCCCCTTGACCTCGCGCCCGGGCGAAGGCAGACTGCCGCAAAGAGACCAGAACATGGGCAACCGAGGGAAATCACAGTGTATCAACCGTTAGGCAAGCCGTTTCCCTGCACCTCGTTGTGCTCATTCATCATGGACTCCGTGGCCGACGGCATTTTCACCGTCGACCGCGACTGGAACATCATCTTCTTCAGCCACAGCGCGGCGGAGATCGTCGGCATGCGGCCGGAGAAGGCCGTGGGCCGCAAGTGCTGGGAGGTCTTCCGCACGCGCGACTGCGCGAAAAACTGCGTTTTGCGCGATTGCATCGCCGAAGACCGCAAAATCGTCGGGCGCATCATGCTGGTGGAGCGCGCCGATGGCGTGCAGCTTCCCGTCAGCATCAGCGCCGCGCCCCTCAAGGACCACGAGGGCAACGTCATCGGCGGGGTGGAGAGCTTCCGCGACCTTTCCACCGCGCCCGGCAAACGGACCGGCGGCAAGCTGCCTAAAGGTTTTTGCTCGCGCGACGCCAACATGTCGGAGATTTTACGCATTTTGCCGCAGGTGGCCGAAAGCGAGGCCACCGTGCTGCTGCTGGGCGAATCCGGCACGGGCAAAGAGTTCTTCGCCCGGGCCATCCACGAGCTCTCCCTCCGGCACAAGGGCCCGTTCATCGCCGTGAATTGCGGAGCATTGCCCGAAAATCTCATGGAGTCCGAGCTGTTCGGCTACAAGGCCGGGGCCTTCACCGACGCCCGGCGCGACAAGCCCGGCCGCTTCCAGCTGGCCGAGGGCGGCACCATCCTGCTGGACGAAATAGGCGACCTGCCGCTCACCCTGCAGGCAAAGATCCTGCGCGTGCTGCAGGAGCGCGTGTTCGATCCCCTGGGCGCGGTGGAGGGCGTTGCCGCCGACGTGCGCATCATCGCCGCCACCAACCGCGACCTGGACCGCATGGTGGCCGACGGCGGCTTCCGGCAGGACCTCTACTTCCGGCTCAATGTGGTGCGCATGACCCTGCCCCCCCTGCGCGAGCGCCGCGGCGACATCCCGCTTTTGGTGGACAACTGGTTCAGACGCCGCCGGCAAACGGGAGGCAAGGACATCCAGGGCCTCTCGACGGAGGCCATGCGCCTGCTCGCCGCGCACCCCTTTCCCGGCAACATCCGCGAGCTGGAGAATATCCTGGAATACGCAAGCATCCTCTGCCCCGGCGGGCTCATCCAGGTGGAGCACCTGCCCGCCGACGTGCGCGCCTGCGAGCATCCCGGCCCGCTGCTCGCCGCGGCCCTGACCATGGAGGACATACGCTACCGCGCGGCCGTGGAGGCCGTGGAGCGCAACGGCGGCAACAGAAACGCCGCCTGCCGCGAACTCTGCATCTCCAAGGACACCCTGCGGCGCATTCTCAACCGCGCCGACGAAGGCCCGGTCAGCGCGGCCAACCAGGCCTGGACGTAAATTTCGTCCGCCGCACGGCAAAAGACGCAGATTTCGTCCGACGAGGCAGGGTGTCGCCTCACCGTCATTCTGTTTTGAAAACTTTTCGGGACAGGCGGCGGAATCAGGGCAGGGGCGCGGCGGCCAGCGGCATGCGCCAGCCCGACCCGAAGCTGCGCCAGGCGATCTTGATGCCCGGCGCGGCCTGCCGGCGCTTAAACTCCGCCCCTTTCACCAACCGGCACACGCGCGCCACGGTGGCGGCGTCGTACCCGGCGGCCGCAATCTCGGCGGCGGTCTTCTCCTTCTCCACATGCAGGGCCAGAATGGCGTCAAGCACGTCGTAGGGCGGCAGGGAGTCCTCGTCCTTCTGGTCGGGCCGCAGCTCGGCCGACGGGGCCTTGTCGATGATGGCCTGGGGGATGGGGCCGTTGGGGCCGCCCGCCGGGCTGACGTGCAGCACGTTGATGTGCCGCGCCAGCGCATACACCTGCGTCTTGGGCAGGTCGCTGATGACCGCGAAGCCGCCGGACATGTCACCGTAGATGGTGCAATAGCCCACGGCCAGCTCGCTCTTGTTGCCGGTGGTGAGGAGCATCGCCCCGGTCTTGTTGGAAAGGGCCATGAGCAGGTTGCCGCGGATGCGCGACTGGATGTTCTCCTCGGTGATGTCCGGCCCCTTGCCCGGGGCGAGTTCGGCGAAGCTATCCGCCAGCGCCGCCTCGAACCCGCGCATGAGCGGCTCGATGGGAATGGTGCGCGTTTTGACCCCGAGGTTGCGCGCCAGCGCGAGCGAGTCGTCCACGCTGCCCCGGCTGGACCAGGGCGAGGGCATGAGCACGCAGCACACGTTCTCCGGTCCCATGGCCGCCGCCGCAACGGCCGCCACAACGGCGGAGTCTATGCCGCCGGAAAGCCCCAGCAGGGCCTTTTTGAAACCGCATTTGGCAAGATAATCACGCGTGCCCAGCACCAGCGCGCGCCAGGTTTCCGCCGGGGCGGAAAGGTCGTCGGCCGGCAGCTCCTGCGGCGCACGGCCGAACAGCTCGGCCACCAGCACCTCCTCGGCAAACCCCTCGGCCCGGGCGAGCAGGGTTCCGTCCGCGCCGAAAACCGCGCTGCGGCCGTCGAACACCAGTTCGTCGTTGCCGCCCACTTGGTTGCAATAGGCCAGCGGCAGGCCGCGTTTTTTGCAAATGGCGGAGAGCATGTCCTGGCGCAGCATCTGCTTGCGCAGACTGAAGGGCGAGGCGGAAAGGTTGAGCAGGGCCTCGGCCCCGGCGGCGGCGGCGGCCTCCACGGGGTCCACCGGGTACAGCCGGTGCGGCCAGTAGTCCTTGTCGTTCCAGAGGTCCTCGCAAATGGTGAGGGCCAGCTTGCGGCCCCGGTACTCCACAATTTCCGAGGCCCCGGGGGGGCCCGGCTCAAAATAGCGGGCCTCGTCGAAAACATCATAGGTGGGCAGCAGCGACTTGCGCACGCTTACGCGCACCAGCCCGTTTTCGCACCACAGGGCGGAATTGAAGAGCCGTTTTCCCTGGCCGCTCGTGTTCAGCTCCGGGCAGCCCAGCACCAGCGCCGGGCCTTCGGGATACTCCGTGAACACGCGCTCGGCGAGGGCTCCGGCCTCCGCGCGGGCGGCGGCGGCGAACCCCTCGTACAGCAACAGGTCGCGCGCGGGGTAGCCGGTGAGGACCAGCTCGGGCGTCAGGCAGAGGTCCGCGCCAAGCGCCACGGCGCGGGCGTAAGCCGCCCGAACGCGCGCGGCGTTGCCGGCGATGTCGCCCACCACGGGATTGATTTGCAGCAGCCCGACACGCATGGGGGCCTCCGAAGTGTTACGGCCGGTCCGACTGGGTCTCGGCGGCATCCGCCACATCGCCATTGGCCACATCACCATTGGCCACATCGCCATTGGCCACGCCGACATTGGCCGCGCGGCTGGTGACGATCTCGCGCACCTTGTACGGAGTGGCCCCGCTGACCGCGTCGTGGGTGTTCACCAGGATTTCAAGAATCAACCCGGTGCTCATGAAGCCCAGCGACGAAAGGTAGAGGAGCACCGCGCCCAGGAACGGGGGCCGGGTGCCCATGTGCTCGCCCAGAAAAATCTTGCCGTAAAGCAGCCAACACATGACGAGGCTCGCCAGGGCGAACAGCCACAGGCTGATGCGGCCGAAGAGATACACCGGCCGCTGCTTGTAAGAGTTCTGGAACCACAGCAGCACGATGTCGAAGAGCACGTCCACGCTGCGGCCTATGCCGTAATGGCTCTTGCCGGCGAAACGCGGCGGCGCGCTGGTGGGCACCTCGCACACGGCCCCGCCCTGGCCGTACACCAGCGCCGGAATGAGCCGGTGCTGGCCCTCGCGCAGTTTAAGCCCGCGCGCCACCTCGCCCTTGATGCAGGAAAGCCCGCCCATGTCGTGGATGTCGCACTTGCTGGTGGCGCGCATGAGGTAGTTGGCGACGAGGCTGGGAATACGCCGCAGCACAAGGGATTCCTGCCGCTTTTGCCGCATGCCCTTGACCAGGTCATAGCCCTCGCGGATCTTCTCGATGAGCCTGGGCACCTCCTCGGGCGGGTGCTGCAGGTCGCCATCCATAATGACGACAAAACGCCCGCAGGAGTGCTGGATGCCCGCGTAGATGGCGGTGCACTGGCCACGGTTGCGCGCCAGAAACACGCCCACGAGGTTGGGATCGGTCTGGGCGAGCTCGCGGATGATCTCCGGCGTCGAGTCGGTGCTGCCGTCGTTGACCAGGAGGATCTCGTGGCTGACGCCCATGTCGCGCAGCACGGCGCTCATGCGGCGATGGAACTCGCGCACGCAGAGCTCCTCGTTGTGCATGGGGGTGACGATGCTCACCTCCACGGGAAATTCGCAGCTGTTGCTGGCGGTGGCGGGTGCGGGCATGGATTCCTTCCGGTTGCGTGCGGTTGCGTGGATGGTGGGCTTCAGTTTCCGGCTTTCAGGCCGCGCGTGGCCGGGTCGAGCTGGCCGTAGTGCACAAGCCGGGCCCCAGCCTGGGCCAACGCATCGCTCCAGCCGGGCGCGGCCAACGCGTCGCGCTCGGCCCCCCACTGCCCGGCGATGCGCATGGGCCCGTATTCTGCGGGCAGCGGCCCGTCGGAGCCGTCGGCCGCGGGAGCGCCAGGGTGGCACACCACCTCCAGCACGTCCGGGCGCACCCGCTTCATATACGCGGCGAGACGCTCGGGCAACAGGTCCGCGCCCTGGTCGGCCACGCCGAAAACGCTATGCGGGCAAGCCACGCCGCGCGCCCCGGGCAGCTGGTGCGCCAGGGCGAAAATATTAAGCACCCGCGCGCGCAGGCTCCCCTTGTCCCAGCGGGAAAGCGCCACGCGCTCCACCGGACGGCGCACCCAGCCTATGCCGAAGCGCTTGGCCACTCGGCAGGCGGCCTCGAAAAGTCCGGGCCATACGTGGATGTGCTTCTCCGAATCCAGGTGCGTGGGGGCGACGCCCAGCGCATAGGCGCGCTCCACCTGGCGCGTCCACTCGCGCTCGGCGTCCGTGGGGGTGAAGGCGCGGGAAAGATAGCGCTTGAACAGCGCCACGTAGTCGCCCAAAAACAGCCCCTCGGCCCCGACAAGGCCGGGAATCTCGCACGCGGGGCTCTCGGGCCGGCCGCGCAGAATGTTCAGGTGCACGCCGACGCCAAGGGACCCCGGTCCGGTGCTGGAAAACCGGGCCGCGGCCGCCGCGTCCGGGCCGTTCACAAGCAGCGTGGTAGAGCTGACGCGCGACAGCCCGGCCAGGTCCTCCACCGCGCGGCGCACGGCCGGGTGCAGGCCCAGGTCATCCACATTCACCACAACAAACATAGCTGGCATGCTACCCCGTGGGGGACGGAAGGTAAAGCGCGCCCGCGCGCGCCGACGCCGAATTTCCTTCGGAGCAAGGCGGGTACCCGGCTTGCGCCATTTTTCACTGGCAAATTCCAACGGGTTGCGATACCTTCTTTTAAAATTTGTCCCATACCGCCGGGCCAGGCCCCAGGCGGACACCGCAAGGAGGATGCGCATGCTCATCGAAAACTGGATGACCAAGGACGTGATCGCCGGCACCCCGGACATGTCCATGATGAAGGCAGCGAAGATCATGAAGGAAAAGAGCATTGGCCGGCTGCCCGTGGTGGACGAGAAGGGCATCCTCGTCGGCCTCGTGTCCGACCGGGACATCAAGGAGGCCTCCCCCTCCAAGGCCACCACGCTGGACATGCACGAGCTGTACTACCTGCTCTCCGAAATCAAGCTCAAGGACATCATGACCAAGAAGGTCGTGACCATCCACACCGGCGAAACCATTGAGCGCGCGGCCCAGCTGATGTTGGAGCACAACATCGGCGGCATGCCCGTGGTGGACGAGAACAACAAGGTCGTGGGCGTCATCACCGACGCGGACATCTTCAAGGTTCTGGTGCGCATCACCGGCGTCATGGAGGGCGGCGTGCAGATTGGCGTGCGGCTGCCCAACGAGCCGGGCGGCATGGTGCCCGTGCTGGACTACCTGAAGGACAACGGCGCGCGGCTGATGAGCCTGCTGACCTCCTGCGAGCCCGCCGAGGTGGGCATGCGCGAGGTGTTCATCCGCATCCGCGACATGGACAAGGCCGCGCTGAACAAGCTGAAGGACGGCATGTTCAAGCAGTTCGACATGATCTACTGGGTGTAACGCCCAGCGTTAGGATTTCGGGAAACGAGGGGTTTACCCTTGGGGCCGGGGTGTTGCAGCTCCCGGCCTTTTTTATTTGGGGGGAGTACGCTGGGCGTGGAGACTAGCTTCCCAGGTTGGCCCCGCCCAGCGCCCTCTCCAGTTGAACGCGTCAACCGGATGAGTTGCCGCAAGGCATCGTTGACCGCACGGGAGTTCGGGAAAAGGCGCGACAAAGCGGGCTCCAGGAGCACGGCGTTCGTGCCTTCCGCATGACGGGCGGCAAGTCATACTCGGAAGCCGTTTCAGGCTTGTTCGGAGTCTTACTCATAGGCTTTGCGTTCCCTCGCCGTGGCCGGGCGGATGCTGATGATGCGAAGCTAAAGCGGGGGCACGTCATTCGTACCATTGATCAGAGCCTCAAGTAGTCTGAGCCCTTCTTCCTGTGATATTTCACCATCCAGTTTCTCGCGCATACCGGGATTCAACGAGCAAGCCCTCTCAAATCTTTCCTTTGCGTCCTCGAAGGGCATCCCCGTACCCATAGTCCAGTACGCAGCATAAATATCTATTTTTCTCATAAGTTACTCCGCCATAATCCCGTAGCCCTTCAGCTTCCGGTACAGCGAACTGCGGTCCAGGCCAACGGCCTCGGCGAGTCTGGAGACGTTGCCGCCGAACTCGCGCAGCTTGGCTTCGAGGAAGCGCGCCTCGAAGGCCGCGCGGGCCTCCTTAAGGTCCAGCGGACCGGCGGGGAAGCTGTCGGGCAGGAGCAGGTCGTCGTCATCGCCACCGGCCACGGAAGGTGCTGCCGGCTGCATGGCCTGTGCGCCAAAACTCGGCGCGGGCGCGGCATATTCCGCAGCGGGCGCGATGGGGAAAGACGGCGGCTCGACATCCGCTCCGTACGGCGCGCCGGCCGAACGGTCTCCGGCTGGATAGCCACCGGCCGAATGGCCGGCTGAATGGCCTACGGCCGAATGGCCTGGCGCGGCGGAAACGCGGCACTCGGCCAGCACCTCGCGCGGGAGCTTGTCCGGCGTCACCTCGCGGCCGTTCATCATAATAAGCATGCGCTCCACAAAATTTTTGAGCTCACGCACATTGCCCGGCCAGGGGTAGCTGGCCAGCAACGCAAGCGCCTGCGGGCTGAAGCGCGCGCGCTTGCACCCGCCGCGGCGCACCAGCTGGTCCACAAAATCCTCAATGAGCAGCGGGATGTCCTGGGCGCGGTCGCGCAGGGGGGGCACCACAAGCGGAAACACCTTGAGGCGGTAGTAGAGGTCCTCGCGGAAAGCGCCCGCGCGGATCTCCGCCGGCAAATCCTTGTTGGTGGCGGCGATGACCCGCACGTCCACCTCAATGGTCTTGCGGCCGCCCACGTGCTCGAAACGCTGCTCCTGCAGAATGCGCAGAATCTTGGCCTGGGTCTTAAGACTCATGTCGCCGATTTCGTCGAGAAACAGCGTGCCGTTGTGCGCCAGCTCAAATTTGCCCATCTGCGCGCGGTCCGCGCCGGTGAACGCGCCCTTCTCGTGGCCGAACAGCTCGCTTTCGATGAGCTCCTCGGGGATGGCGGCGCAGTTGACGGCCACCAGCGGCTGGTCGGCCCGGCGGCTTTGGGCGTGCAGCAGGCGCGCGGCTATCTCCTTGCCGGTGCCGTTTTCGCCGGTAATGAGCACCCAGGCGTCCGTGGGGGCCACCTGGGCTATCTGCTCCTTGAGGTCGCGCATGGCCGGGCTTTCGCCCGTGAGGCGCACCTCCGGCCCGGCCAGGGTTTGCCGCAGGACCAGATTCTCGCGCTTGAGCTGCGAGAACTCCATGGCCTTGTGCGCGGCCAGCAGCACCTTTTCCAGCGAAAGGGGCTTTTCGATGAAGTCGAAGGCCCCTTTTTTAAGGGCCGTGACGGCGGTTTCGATGGTGCCGTGGCCGGAAATCATGATCACGGGCAGCTCCGGGCGCAGCTCGCGCGCGCGCTCCAGCACGGCCAGCCCGTCCTGCCCGGGCAGCCAGATGTCCAGAAACACAAGGTCGGCGCCCTCGCCCGATTCAAGGAAGGCAAGCCCGGCCTCGCCTGTCGCGGCCTCGGCCACGGCGAACCCCTCGTCCTCCAAAATGCCCTTGAGCGAGAAGCGGATGCCGTCCTCGTCATCAACCACAAGCACTGTGCCGCGCGCCGTCATTCCATGTCCTCCCCGGGGCCATTCGTCTTCCCGGGCCCAGCAGCTTCATTCGCCCCGGGGTCGCAGGTATCCGTGTCGAAGCTGAAGGCCCCGCTCTGCACCAGTTCAAGGCAGGCGTCCACCACCTCGGCGTCGTAGATGCGCCCGCGCCCGGCGCGGATCTCGTCCAGCGCGGCGGATATGCCCAGCGCCGCGCGGTAGGGCCGGTGGGAGCTCATGGCCTCCACCACGTCGGCCACGGCCAGGATGCGCGCCTCGCGGCTTATCTCGCCGTCCTTGAGCCCGGCGGGATAGCCGGTGCCGTCCAGACGCTCGTGGTGCTCCAGCACAATGCGCGCCACGGGCCAGGGGAAGTTCACCTCGCGCAGAATTTCAAAGCCCACCTCCGGATGGCTCTTAATAAGCGCCATCTCCATGTGCGAAAGCCGCGTGGGCTTGGAGAGAATCTCCGCCGGCACATAAATTTTGCCAATGTCGTGCAAAATGCCCGCCACGGTCAGCCCTTCCATGTCGCCGGGACTCATGGACAGCTTGCCGCCGATGGCGCAGGCCAGTTTGGCCACGCGCTGCTGGTGCCCGGCTGTGTAGGGATCGCGCTTTTCGGCCACGCTGGCCAGGGCGCGCACGGTTTGCCGGAAGGTGGTGCGCAGTTCGGCCATGCTCTCGCGCAGACCGGCCTCGGCGCGCTTGCGCTGGGCCACGTCGCGCAGCACCAGCACGCGGCCAAGCAGGCCGTCGCGCGCGCCCTCGCGTCCGGGGGCATACAGCGGGGCCACGGAGACGGAAACCGGCACCTCGCGCCCGTCCAGGGTCGCCAGCAGCATGTCCTCGCACGCGATGCGTTCGCCCGGGCCGGAGCACAGCTCCTCCAATCCCTCCACGGGTTCGCGGTCGGCCTCGGTGAAAATATTGAACAACCCGGTCCAGTTCTGGCCCAGGGCCTGCTGCGGGCCAAGCCCCAGCAGCCGCGAGCCGGCGGCATTCATGTACGTCACCAGGCCGTCGCGGTCCGTGGTGAGCACCGCCTCGGTGAGGCTGCCCAGGGTGGTGGCGAGCAGGCGCTCGCTGCGCTTCAGGCGCGCGTCGGCCTCGAACTTCACCAACGCCATCTCAATGGCCAGGGCCAGCTCGTGGTCCTCAAAGGGCTTGGAGAGGTATCCGGCCGGGCTGGTCTCCTTGGCGCGGTCCAGGGTGGGCGCGTCGCTTGCGGCCGTAAGATAGATAACCGGAACGCTGCGCCGCGCGCACAGCTCCCGCGCGGTCTCGATGCCGTCCTTGGGGCCGGAGAGCATCACATCCATAAGCACCAGGTCCGGGGACACCTTTTCCGCCAGGGCCAGGGCCTGCGCCCCGGTGGCGGCATGGCCGGCCACCTCGAAGCCCAGCCGCAGCAGCCGGGCCTGAATATCCAACGCCACGATGGCCTCGTCCTCGACCACAAGAATTCTGCCCTTGCTCACGCGTGTCTCCATGGCAAGAGATTAGACCGCCGCCAGCGCGGCCTCAAGCGCCCCGGCCAAAGTCGGGTAGCGGAATGCGTAGCCCGCCGCCAGCAGCCGCGCCGGGTTCGCGTTGACGCCCGTGAGCAGCACCTCCTCGGCCATTTGCCCAAGCAGCAGCCGCAGGGCGAAGGCCGGCGCGGGCAAAACCGCCGGCCGGCGCAAGGCCCGCCCCAGCGCCTGGGCAAAGGCGCGCGAGTCCACGGCCTGGGGCGCGGCGAGATTGTACGGACCGGAGGCCTCCGGGGACGCCAGCAAATGCGCCAAGGCCCCGGCCTCGTCGTCCAGATGGATGAAGGGAACCATCTGCGTGCCCGCGCCAAGGGGCCCGCCAAGGCCCAGGCGAAAGGCCGGCAGCATCTTCCGCAGGGCGCCGCCCGGGCCCAGCACCATGCTGGTTCGCGCCACCACACGCCGCACGCCGTAGCCCTCGGCCCCGGCGGTGGAGGCTTCCCAGGCCGTTGCCACGCGGGCCAGAAACGTATCGCCCGGCGGGGCGGATTCGTCCACCGGCTCGCTCCCGCGCGCGCCGTAGTAGCCCACGGCCGAGCCCTGCACCAGCGCGGCCGGCCGCACCCCGCGGGCGTCCGCCCGGGCGATGGCGTCCATGACCGACGCCCCGGCGGCAAGCCGGCTGCCCTCAATGCGCCGCATGACCTCCGGCGTCCAGCGCCCCGCCGCGATGTTCTCCCCGGCGAGGTTCACTATGACCGTGTCCGCGTCGATGCGCTCGGCCCAGCCCGCGCCGGTTTTGCCGTCAAAGGGCGCGCCGATGACGCCGGGCAGCCCGCCAAACGCCGCGGCGACCTTTTCCGGCCGGCGCGAGGGGATGACGATCTCGTGCCCGCGCGCGCAAAGAAGGCGGGCCAACGCCTGGCCAATGAAGCCCGTGCCGCCGAGAATGATGGTTCGCATAATGCGTTGGATACGCAGAAACCGGCGCAAGGGCAAGAGCGCCCGCCCAAGCCCACCTGCGCATTAGACAGGCGCGGCCAAATGCCGTACAAGCCCTGTTGCCCGCCAGGACATTCACGCCTTGCCGGGGCGATAAACCGCCACCCCGACACGCGGACGAGGACTATGACAGAGACCAAGTACATCCGAAATTTCAGCATCATCGCGCACATCGACCATGGCAAGTCGACACTTGCCGACCGCATTCTGGAACTCACCGGGGTGGTCTCCGCGCGTGACCAAAAGGCCCAGTATCTGGACAAGATGGATCTGGAGCGCGAACGCGGCATCACCATCAAGGCCCAGAGCGTGCGCATTCCCTACAGGGCCAAGGACGGGCACGACTATGTGCTCAACCTCATCGACACGCCGGGGCATGTGGACTTCTCCTACGAGGTCTCGCGCAGTCTGGCCGCGTGCGAGGGCGCGCTGCTCGTGGTCGACGCCTCCCAGGGGGTTGAGGCCCAGACGCTGGCCAACGTGTACCTCGCGCTGGACAACGACCTCGAAGTGCTGCCAGTGCTCAACAAGATCGATCTGCCCAGCGCCGAGCCCGACCGCGTGGCCCGCGAGATTGAGGAGGTCATCGGCCTGGACTGCACCGACCCGGCGCTTGTGAGCGCCAAGAGCGGGCTGGGCGTGGCCGACCTCATTGAGCGCATTGTGACGCACCTGCCGCCGCCCAAGGGCGACGCGAACGCACCGCTCAAGGCGCTTATCTTCGACTCCTGGTACGACACGTACCTGGGCGTTGTGGTGCTGTTCCGCGTGCTGGAGGGCTCGCTCAAAAAGGGCGACACCATCCGCATCTTCTCCTCCGGCAAGGAGTTCGAGGTCATGAAGCTCGGCGTGTTTAGCCCGGAAGGCGTTGAGGTGCCCGGGTTCGGCCCCGGCGAGGTGGGCTTCCTGTGCGCGAACATGAAGGACCTTTCCGACGCGCCCGTGGGCGACACCCTGACCCGCGCCGACAATCCCACAAAAACGGCCTTCCCGGGCTTCAAGAAGGTCAAGCCCATGGTCTTCTCCGGCCTGTACCCGGTGGAGCCCAACGAATACGAAATGCTCAAGGTGGCGCTGGAAAAGCTGCAACTCAACGACGCGGCCTTCAGCTTCGAGCCGGAGACCTCCAAAGCGCTGGGCTTCGGCTTCCGCTGCGGCTTTCTGGGCCTGCTGCACATCGAGATCATCCAGGAGCGGCTGGAGCGCGAGTTCCAGGCCCGGCTCATCACCACCGCGCCCTCGGTCATCTACAAAATAGAAACCACGGACGGCAAAAAACTCGACATCGACAATCCGAGCCTTTTGCCCGACCCCAGCACCATCGCCGCCCTGTACGAGCCCTTCGCCCGCGTGGAGATCCACGTGCCCAACGAATTCGTGGGCAACGTGCTGGGCCTGTGCGAGGAAAAGCGCGGCATCCAGAAGGACATGAAGTACCTGACCGCCAACCGCGTGGTCATCACCTACGAAATGCCCTTCGCCGAGATCATGTACGACTTCTTCGACAAGCTCAAAAGCACCACCAAGGGCTACGCCAGCCTGGACTACGAGATCATCGACTACCGGCAGAGCGACCTAGTGCGCCTGGACATCCTCATCAACACTGAGGCCGTGGACGCCTTCTCGGTCATCGTGCACCGCGAGAGCGCCTATCCCTTTGGCCGCAGCCTGGCGGTGAAGCTCAAAAAGAGCATCCCCCGGCAGATGTTCGAGGTCATCATCCAGGCGGCCATCGGCAACAAAATCATCGCCAAGGAGCGCGTGGCCCCCTTCCGCAAGGACGTCATCGCCAAATGCTACGGCGGCGACATCACCCGAAAACGCAAACTTTTGGAAAAGCAGAAGGAAGGCAAACGCCGCATGCGCCGCATGGGCAATGTCGAAATTCCGCAGGAAGCCTTCCTCGCCGTGCTCAAGGCCGGCGACGACGAATAACCCCGCTTTCCGGCGGAACGAACCGGGCCGCGCGCGGCCTGTGACCGTAAGGACACCGCATGAATCCCAGATGGCTCAAAACGCTCAAGGAATACATCGAAGCCCTGCTTGTGGCCGTGGTGCTCGCCCTCATCATCCGCGCGTTCATCGTGCAGGCCTTCAAGATTCCCAGCGGCTCCATGCTGGAAACCCTGCAGATTGGCGACCAGCTGCTGGTGAGCAAGTTCCAGTACGGCGTGCGCATGCCCTTCACCGGCAAGGTGCTTGTGCCCGTTTCCGAGCCCCAGCGCGGCGACATCATCGTTTTCGAGTACCCCTTTGATCCCAATCTCGACGCCACCCGGCCGCAGCTTCAGGACGTGGACTTCGTCAAGCGCATTGTGGGCCTCCCCGGCGACACGGTGGAGATCCGCGCCAAGGAGGTCTACGTAAACGGCGAGCATGTCACCGGCCCCTACGTCCAGCACGTGCGCGAGGACATGGAGCAGAACCCCCTGCCCGAGGACCATCCCGCCATCACCGTGGACCCCAAGACCTACTTCGACCACTGCGAGGACGCCACGAGCATCTGCCGCGCCAAGCGCGACTGGATGCCCGCAATGAAGGTGCCGGAGGGCCACTACTTCGTCATGGGCGACAACCGCGACGAGTCCTTCGACTCCCGCTTCTGGGGCTTCGTCAACCGCGAAAGCATCAAGGGCAAGGCCATGATCATCTACTGGTCGTGGACGGGGCCCACCAACATCCGCTGGAGCCGCATCGGCCGGCTGCTGCACTAGATTCCTGCTGGACGTGACGGGGCGCCGGATGCTGACGGAACTCCTCACCGCTGTCGACATCCGCACCGTGTTGCTGGCCCTGTGCCTGGGCAACCTGGCCACGGCCGCGCTTTTGCGTCTGTATTCCGGCGCGCCCCACGGCGCCCCGGAACGGCTGTTCGGCCAAAGCAAGCTGATTCTGGGCCTGGGCTGGCTGCTGCTCACCCTGCGCGGCCAGATTCCAGACCTCGCGTCCATCACCCTGGGCGACGGGTTGATGTCCGCCGGCTTCTGGCTGGAGGCGGGCTGCATCCGCGGGATGGACCAGCGCATTCGTCCCCTGCCCCATTGCTGGCGCGCCGTGGCGTTTTTCTGCCTCGGGTCGGTCCTGGTCTACTGGCTGCTGCCCCAAACCAACCTGCGCATTACGGTCTACGCATTCGCCATGGCCGCCCTGTTCCAACTCTCCTGCCTGCGCCTGCTGCGTGGAGGCGAACGGCCGCGCTCGACCCTGCGCACGACACTTGGCCTCATCTACGGCGCGCTGGCACTGGCCGGAGCCTGGCGGGGCATAGCCGCCTTGGGCGAAAACGACATGACGCTGTTCGCCTCTGGCGTGGCGGCGAGCCTGGTCTACCTGCCTCTGTTTCTGCTGATGATCGCCGGAAGCTTCGGCCTGCTTTTGCTCTTCAAGGAGCGCGACGACCGCGCCCTGGCGCGCATGGCCACCCACGACGAGCTCACCGGCGCGCCCAACCGGCGCGCCCTGCTGGACATGGCCGGCATGCTCGCGGCGAGGTCCCGACGCGAGGCGCGCCCGCTGGCCGTGCTCATGCTCGACATCGACCACTTCAAGCAGGTGAACGACACCTATGGCCACATTGCGGGCGACGCGGTGCTGTGCGATCTCGCCCGCATCATCCGCGCCAACCTGCGCGCCTACGACATCTTTGGCCGCTATGGCGGCGAGGAGTTTGTGGCCGTGCTGCCCGACGCCGCCCGCGCGGACGCCCTCGGCGCGGCGGAGCGCATCCGCGCCGCCGTGGAGGCCAGCCTGCCGCAAGCCCTGCTGCCGGGAGACAGTTCGCCGCGGAACGCGCCGGACATACGCTACACCGTGAGCATCGGCGCGGCCTGGGGCGTGCCCGGGGCCATTCGGCCCGGGGCCAT
>MNUQ01000185.1 GCA_001871085.1 Desulfovibrionaceae bacterium CG1_02_65_16 | reverse complement strand
GCTGCACGGCGCGGTCCGCCACTGCGCCGGGGTGCGTTTCATGGAGATCAGCGAGGCGCAGGCGCGCGAGCTTGCCGTGGCGGCGGCTTAGACCGGGCCTTGCTGCCGTCCGGCCGACGCGTTTGGGCCGTACGGCACGCGGCACACCTCCGGGTTGATGAGGGCCACAGCCTCGTCCAGCGCCAGCGCGGCGGCGCACAGGAACCCCTGGCCCAGCTTGCAGCCCAGGCGCTCCAGCACGCTGCGCTGCTCCTCGGTTTCTATGCCCTCGGCCACGGTGCCCAGATGCAGGCTGGCCGCCAGGGTGATGATGGCCCGAACAATCTCGCGATCCTCCGCGCTCTCGGTGATGCGCGAAACGAAGCTGCGGTCGATCTTGAGGCAGTCGAGCGGCAGCAGCTGCAACGCGCTCATGGAGGAGTATCCGGTGCCGAAGTCGTCGATGGCGATGCCCACCCCGCGTGACTTGATGCGCGCGAGAATCTTTGCCGAGGCCTCGGGATGCTTCATGATGGAGGATTCGGTTATCTCCAGCATCAGCGCCTGCGGCGGCAGGCCGGAAGTGGCGAGCGCCCGGTCGATTTGCTCCGCGAGGCCCTGGCGCGAAAATTGCCGGGGCGAGAGGTTCACCGAGAGGGTGAGCGGGCGGATATCCGGGTGGCCGCGCAGGAAATCCGCCATTTCCTGGCAGGCGCGGTCCAGGGCGAAGCCGCCCAGCTCGAAGATGGACCCGGATTCCTCGGCCACGGGAATGAACTCCGCCGGGCCGACGTTGCCACGCAGGGGGTGCCGCCAGCGCAGCAGCGCCTCAAACCCGCGCAGGCGGCGCTCGGCGAGGTCGAAAGTGGGCTGGTAGAGCATGTAGAATTCGCCCGAGGCCAGACCGCTTCTGATGTCGTTCTCCATGCTCAGCATTTCGATGGCGGCCGCGTGCATGCTGCGTTTGTAAACCACCATGCGGTTGCGTCCCAGGTTCTTGGCCCGGTGCAGGGCGATGTTGGCGTTGCGCAGCAGGTCCTCCGGTCCAATGGGCTCCGCCGGCGGATAGGCTATGCCGAAGCTGGCCTCCACCTGGATGCTGTGCTCGCCGATGCGCAGCGGATTTTTGAGGCTCTCGCGGATGCGGCGCAGCGTGCGCAGCACCTCCCGCACGGAAAGCTCCTCCAGCACCAGGGCGAACTCGTCGCCGCCGTAGCGGCACACGGTGTCCATGCGCCGGGTGCAGGCTATCAGCCTGGCGGAAACCTCGCGCAGCAGCATGTCGCCGGCCTCGTGCCCCAGGCTGTCGTTGATGACCTTGAAGCGGTCCAGATCCATGAAGGCCACGGCGTAGCGCATTTCCGGGCGGCGCTGGGCGCGCTCGCCCGCCAGGGCTATGCGGTCCAGGCACAGGGTGCGGTTGGCCAGTCCGGTCAGCGGGTCGTGCAGGGCGCGGTACCGCAACTGGCTTTCCATCTGCTTGCGTTCGGTTATGTCCGTGATGATGGCCGCGAAGCCGTCGACCAGCCAGGGCACGGCGGAAATCTCCACATGCTTGCCCAGCGTTTGCAGCAAGGTCTCCGTGGAGAACGGCCGGCCGTTCTCCACCACCTCGGTCAGCCTTTCAAGGTCGGGCGCGGCCGGCAGGTTGAATATCTCCGTCGCCAGCCGGCCTGCAATGTCCTCGGCCCGGACGTCGAATACGCTTTCGTACCCGTGGTTGACTTCCTCGATGCGGTAGTTCGCCGGCCTGCCCGATTCGTCGCGCACCAGGGTGCACAGCGCCACGCCCTCGGGCATGTTGTGGAACAGGGTGTGAAAGCGCCGGGCGCTTTCCTCCAAGGCGGCCTCGTCGTGCTTGCGCTGGCTGATGTCGCGGAAGGTGCCCTCCACGCCAAGCACGTTTCCGTCCTTGTCGCGGCGCAGGCTGGATGATGTGGCCACGGTGATCCGTCGGCCCTGGCTGTCGGTGAGCTCCACCTCGTAGTCGCGCACGGAGCCGTTGCGCTCCAGTGCTTCGAGGAACGCGGAGCGCTGCGCCGGGTTGCTCCAAAAGGTGGCTGCGGGCCGGCCGAGCAGTTCCGCGGCGGAGGCGCAGCCGGCCAGGGCCACGCCGCTCGGGCTGATCATGGTGAGATGGCCCAAGGCGTCGGTGCGGTAGAACACGTCGGAAATGTTTTCGATGACCGAGCGGTAGCGCTCTTCGCTCTCGCGCAGGGCGACCTCGGTTTCGCGGCGGCGCAGCACCTCGCGCTGCATGAAAAAGTGGCGCAGGCCAAGCCCAACGCTGGCGGCGGTGAACAGCAGCACCAGCGTGCCCAGCGGCAGCAGAAAGAGCCCGAAACGCTCCAGCCCGGCGAGAATTTCGGACTCCGGCGTGGCCACGCAGATGGACCAGTAGGTGTCGCCCAGGTTGATGGGCAGAAACACCGCGTGCTTGCGGGTCATCGTGGGCGCCTGGGCGCGCACGCGGTTGAACATGAAGGTGGCCGAGCCGGACTCGCCAGCGAGCATGCGCTCCACCACGCGCCGGAGTTTCGGGAAGTCGCGCGTCACCTCCTGGTAGCTTTTGCCGGTGAGGCCGGGCACGGGGCTGTAGAGCAGCACGCCCTGGCGGCTGTAGACGAAGGCGTAGCCCGTTTCGGCCACGCGCACGCCCTCCAGATAGCGCCGGGCTATGGCGTCGAAGTTGAGCAGCAGCCCAAGGGTGCCGCAGAAGCGTTCGCCCTTGAACACCGGCACCTGCATGATGACCGTGCGGTAGCCTTGGGCGGAGGTGATGACGTCGCTGACCACGGGGGCGTGGCTGGCCAGAATGCGCCGCACATGCTCCTGGTCGGAGATGTCGCGCCCGGCCACGGCGTTGTTCGGCGTGGAGAAGGCGATGATTCCGTCCGGCGACATGCGGCTGATGCCCAGCACCTCGCGGGCGTTCTCGGTCAGCACGGTGCGCAGGTAGCTTTCGCCCTCGGTGTCCAGGTCGACGACATGGCTGTTTTGCGCCACGGACCAGGCCAGGTTGCGCAGGTTGAGGAAATAATCCTGTATGCCGCGCGCCGCCTGCCGCGCCAAAATGGTCTGCTGGGCGTTCAGGTTCTCCAACGCCTCTTGCCGGGCCACCGCGTATGCGCCGTAGAGCAGCCCGCCGCAAAGAAGCCCGGCCAGCAGCAGCACGGTCAGGGTCCAAAGAAGAGGCTGTGGAAAACGACGCATGAACTTTTATAGCATTGAAATGACCGATAGGTAAAGTGACGGAGCCTGTTGCTCGCCGCATCGTGCAGCGGGGTGGAGAGTGGCTTGGGGGCCTTGACCCGCCGGAGCCTCTTGAAAATATCTGCGGAACCAGTACAACTCGGCCCGGCGGCGGAACGATTTCTGTTCCGGTGTCTGGAACGTGGGGAATTCAGCGGTACACCCTGGGGGGATATATGGAAGGAAAATCTGGCGGCGGCATGTTCTTGCGGCGGCTCAAATGGCTTGCGTTGGTGCTTATCGCCGTTATTCTGGCTTGGTATGCAACGCCCCAGGTGCTGCACCTGCTGGGCCGCGACACGGCCGTACCCCGCACCGTGACGCCGCGCGGCGAGCTTGCCGACGACGAGAAGAGCACCATTCAGCTCTTTGAGCGCTCGCGCGATTCGGTGGTCTTCATCACCACCACCCAGCGCGTCATGGAGTTCTGGACCCGCAACATCTTCACCATGCCGCGCGGGGCCGGGTCCGGCTTTGTGTGGGACGAGCACGGGCATATCGTCACCAACTACCACGTCATCGCCGGCGCGGCGGAGGCCCGGGTGCGCTTCTCCGACGGCAAGGAATATGTGGCCACCCTGGTGGGAGCCAGCCCCCTGCACGATATCGCCGTGCTGCGCATCGACTCGCCGGGCAAGCGCGCCCCTCTGCCCCTGGGCACATCCGCCGACCTCAAGGTGGGACAGAAGGTTTTCGCCATAGGCAATCCCTTTGGCCTGGACTGGACGCTGACCACCGGCATCGTCTCCGCGCTGGACCGCTCGCTCAAGAGCGAGGAGAGCGGCGCGGTGGAGCATCTCATCCAGACCGACGCGGCCATCAATCCCGGCAACTCCGGCGGTCCGCTGCTCGACTCCGCCGGGCGGCTCATCGGCGTGAACACCGCCATCTACAGCTCTTCCGGCGCCTCGGCCGGAGTGGGTTTCGCCGTTCCGGTGGATACGGTGAACCGCGTGGTGCCGCAGCTCATCAGCAAGGGCAAGTATGTGCGCCCGGCGCTGGGCATTGAGGTGGACCAGCGCACCAATGACCTGGCCGCCATGCATCTGGGCACAAAGGGCGTGCTGGTGCTGCGCGTGCAGTCCAACTCCGCGGCGGCGGCCGCCGAGCTTGAGGGCGCGCGCTTCGCCCAAGACGGCACGTTCGTCCCCGGCGACGCCATTCTCAAGGTTGAGGGCAAGGCCGTGGACTCTGTGCCCGCGCTGCTCGCCAGGCTCGACGACTTCAAGATCGGCGAGAAGGTGCGGCTCACCGTCGTGCGCGATGGCAAGGAGCGCGAGGTGACCGTGACCCTGCAGGCCGAGGGCCAGAGCGAACGGCCCATTGAACCCGGGCTGGTCCCATAGGTCCGGCGCGGGCAGGCGCGGCACGGAAAAGGCCCCGGGGGACGCATCGACGCATCCTCCGGGGCCTTTGTTTTTTCAACGCGTGCGCCCGCGCGGGGGCGGGGCTACTTGTAGTATACCTTCAGCTCGTTGGTGTGGGCCTCCGTCTGGCCGGGAGTGGGCTGGCCGGCCACAATGATGGCGCACTTGCCCGGGGTGAAGCGGGGCGAGTCGTGCACGAATTTTTCGGCGCGCTGCACGTGGCTTTCCAGCAGCGTGGGCACCTGCCGGGGCTCCACGCCCCAGAAGAAGTTGAGATGCTTCTCCACCGAGGCGCTGGGGGTCAGGGCGTGGATCATGTGCTCCGGCCGGCGGGAGGAGAGGAAGCGCGCCGTGGCGCCGGACTCCGTGTGCGCCACCAGACCCTCGCTTTCGGCGTTTTGGGCCAGCAGGCAGGCGGCGTAGGCCAGGTATTTCGCGGGGTTCTTTTCCAGCTTGGGGGCAAAGGGGCCCTTCATGCGCTCAATGTAGTAGGGCTCGGCGTTCTCGGCAATTTCGCTAATGAACTTGACGGCCTCCACGGGATAGTTGCCCATGGCCGTCTCCTCGGAGAGCATGACGCAGTCGGCGCCGTCGAGCATGGCGTTGGCCACGTCGGCCGCCTCCGCCCTTGTGGGCAGGGGGTTGTTGACCATGGAGAGCAGCATCTGCGTGGCCACGATGACGGCCTTCTGCGCGTGGCGGCAGGCGCGGATGATGCGCTTTTGGATGACCGGCACGGCGGAGAGCGGGCATTCGAGCCCCAGGTCGCCGCGCGCCACCATCACCGCGTCGGTGAGGCTTAAAATGGAATCCAGGTTGTCCACGGCGTTTTGCCGCTCAATCTTGGCCACCACGGGGATGATGCGGCCGTGGGCCTCTATTGCCGCGCGGATGTCGCGGATGTCGCCCAGGGTCTGCACAAAGGACAGGGCCACGGCGTCCAGGCCGATGTCCATGCCTTCGTGCAGATCGCGGCGGTCTTTGTCCGTCAGCGCCGGCAGGGGGTGGAACTTGCCCGGGAAGGCTATGCCCTTCTTGGAGGTGAGCACGCCGCTGTTCTTGCTTTGCATGACGAAGAGCTTGTCGGCCTTGCGCACCTCGGTGACGGTGAACTGGAGCATGCCGTCGGAAAGGGACACCGGCATGCCCGCCGTCAGGCCCAGCAACAGCGCGGGCATGTCCAGGCTGACGAAGGGCAGGTCGGCGATGGCGCCGCGCTCGTCCGGCAGGCCCAGCGCCAGACGCTGGCCTTTGACCACCTGCAGGGGCGAGCCTTCCACCTCGCCGATGCGTACCTTGGGGCCGCACAAATCGCCCATGACGGTAAGCGGCTGGTCCAGGTCGCTCTCCAAACGGCGGATGATCTGCACCGTGGGGTGGAAGGCGGCGGCGTCGGAGTGGGAGAAGTTGAGGCGGAAGATATGCACGCCATACTCCACCATGGCCTTCATCGTTTCATAGTTGTTGGAGGCTGGGCCGAGGGTGGCGACGATTTTGGTGTGCATGGGTGGCATCCTTCCTCCCTCTCGGGGGCTTTTCGCGTTGAACATCACCCTTTCTGTCTATGCCGTATCCGGACCGGGCTCAAGGGAAATGCGCGGCAGCCGGGCGAGGGCGGCTTGCAGCTCCTCCCTCTGCACGGGCTTGGCCACGTGGTCGTCCATGCCGGCGGCGAGAAAGCGTTCGCGGTCGCCCGCCATGGCGTGGGCGGTGAGGGCGATGATGGGCACGCGTGAGCGTTCGCCCAGGTCTGGCGCGGAGCGGATGGCCTTTGTGGCCGCCAAACCGTCCATCTCCGGCATCTGCACGTCCATGAGGATGCAGTCGAAGGCCTGCCTGCGCAGGGCCTCCACGGCCTCGCGTCCGTTGACGGCAGTGACGCAGCGGTGGCCCAGGCGCTTGAGCATCACCTGTATGGACAGGCGGCTGATTTCGTCGTCCTCGGCCACCAGAATGTTCAGGGGCCGCTGGAACAGCTCCGCGTCGTTTTTTCCGGCACGCGGCCCCACAACCCTGGCCTCCGTGGCGCTGCCCAGCGGCAGGCTGACGTGGATGGTGGTGCCCACGCCAGGGGCGCTCTCCACGCACAGCGCGCCGTCCATAAGCGCCACAATGCGCTTGACGATGGCCAGTCCAAGCCCCGCGCCCTCGTGCCGGCGGGCGAAGGAGGCGTCGCTCTGGGTGAAGCGCTCAAAGAGGTAGCTGATCTTTTCGTCCTCAATGCCTATGCCTGTGTCGGCCACCCAGAGGCGCAGATTGACGAGCTCTGGCCGGGCGGCGTTGGGCGTGGCGCAGGCGCCGATGTGTATGGCGCCGGCGTTGGTGAACTTGATGGAGTTGCCCACCAGGTTGAAGAGGATCTGGCGCAGGCGGGCCTCGTCGCCCTTGAGCGCCTGGGGCACGGAGGGGTCGATTTCGCAGGCGAGGGGGAGGCCCTTGTTGCGGCTGACGAATCCAAGCACGTTGCTCACCGTGGCGCACACCTCGCGCAGGTCGAAGGGTTCGATGTGCAGGGTGGCCCCGCCGGCCTCCAGGCGGGAGAAGTCGAGAATGTCGTTCAACAGGTCGAGCAGGCGGCGGCCGGCGTCGAGGGCCATGGCGGTGAAGCGCGTGCGCTCCTGCGGGGAGGCCCCCCCTTGCAGCAGTTGGAGCATGCCGAGCACGCCATTGAGCGGCGTGCGTATCTCGTGGCTCATGTTGGCCAGAAATTCGCTTTTGGCCTTGGCCGCGTCCTCGGCCAGCTCCTTGCCATGCACAAGCGCCTCCCGCGCTCGCTCGCGTATGGCGGCTTCCCAGGCCATGCCCGCCAGGGTGGCCAGGGTGTCCGCATCGCGGGCGTCGTAGTCCAGGGGCTTGTTGGCGACGGCCATGCAGGCCACCAGCCGCCCCTTGTCGCGCACGGGCGCAATGAGTTGGCGGGACAGGGGCACATGTCCCGCAGGCAGCTCTGCGGGCTGGACCGCCTGGGTGTTGCGCAGCAAAGGCCGAACGCCGCGCATGCTCTTGAGCCAGCCGCGCATGCCGTTCTCCGGCGCGGAGCACTGCGCAAGGGTGCGCGCGGACCAGACGATGTTCCCCCCAGCGGGGTCCTCCTCCGCCAAGTGGAAGAAGCCGGCTTCGCTGCGGGTGATGTCCTCCGCCGCGGCGAGCGCGGTTTTGAGGCCGGCCTCCAATCCCTGCTCCTCCACCACGCGGGTCATGTCCAGGCGCGCCTCCAGCAGGCGCTGGATGCGCTTGCTTTCGGTGATGTCCGCGCACATGCCAAAGCTGCCGGCGAAGTCGCCGTCATGGTTGGTGACGGGGCAGGCGCTCACCAGCGTCCATATCTGGGCACCGTTCTTGGCGCGCAGGCGCCGCTCGTAGCGGTCGGACTGGCCCGCGTGGCGCGAGCGGATGCGTTTGCGGTAGTCGGCCATGTCCTCGGGGAAGATGAAGTCGCTCATGGGCCGGGCGAGCACGTCCCCGGCCACGCAGCCGAGCATGTCGAGCATGGTCTGGTTGACGTAGAGGGTGGTGTCGTCCGGTCCTAAAATCCAAATGCCCTCGTTGGCGGTCTCCACAATGCGCCGGAAGCGCTCCTCGCTTTCCTCCAGGGCGGCCGCCGCGGCTTTGCGCCCGGAGATGTCCTCCTTCACGGCGATGACATGGGTGATTTTGCCTTGGGCGTTGCGCAGGGGGGTCACTGTGGCCTCTTCCCAGTAGGTCTCGCCGTTTTTGCGGCGGTGGCGGAACTCGCCGCGCCAGTCCTCCCCGGCGATGATGCGCGCCCAAAGGCCTTCGGCGAAGAGCGGGGCGAGGTCCCCGGCCTCCAGAAAATGCACCGGCCGGCCCTGGGCCTCCGGCGCGCTGTAGCCGGTGATGCGCTCGTAGGCGGGGTTCACGTACTCCACCAGCCCGGCCAGGTCCGTGATGACGGTGGCCACAGGGCTTTGCTCCACGGCGCGGAAGAGTTTGCGCAGCCGGTCCTCCGCCGTTTTGAGCTCGTGAATGTCCAGGCAGTGGCCGATATAGCCGGAGAAATCCCCATTACTGTCGTAGCGGGGGGTGCCCTGATCCACTATCCAGCGGTATTCGCCGCTGGCGTGGCGCAGCCTGTATTCCATGCTGAAGGTCTCTCGCCGGTCAAAGGCGTTGACGTAGACCTCCAGGCAGCGGTCAAAATCGTCCGGGTGCACGCCCTCGGTCCAGCCGTTGCCCAGCTCTTTTTCCAGCGGCCTGCCGGTGAAGCGCAGCCAAGGTTCGTTGAACGTGTCGCAGAGTTTGTCGAGCCCGGAGGTCCAGATGAGGGCCTGGCCGCTGTTGGCCAGGGTGCGGAAGTGCTGCTCGCTCTCCTTGAGAGCCCGCTGGTACTCTTTCTCCTGCGACTGGTCGCGGAACACGAGCACCACGCCGCTGACCTCGCCCGCGTCGTCGCGGATGGGCGCGGCGCTGTCGGCGATGGGCCGTCGCGCGCCGTCGCGCGCGGTGAGCAGGGTGTGGTTGGCCAGGCTTATCTGCGCGCCGTTGCGCAGCACCTGCGCCACCGGGTTCTCCACCTCCTGGCGGGTCTGCTCGTTCATGATGGGGAAAATGCTGCGCAGGGGCTGGCCGTTGGCTTCGGC
>MNUQ01000072.1 GCA_001871085.1 Desulfovibrionaceae bacterium CG1_02_65_16 | reverse complement strand
CCGAAGCACGAAAAATCGACGTGGGCGAAGGGGCGGCAATCCCCAGCAGAACCGACTGGGGACTCTTCAACGCCTGGATGATCAGCCTCGTGGGCGCCATAACCGCCATCCTCTACCTGCTGATAGCCCACCCAGAACCCTACCAGCGCCTGCTCGTCTACCTGGGCGACGGCATTGTCATCACCTTCGAAGTCACCATCTCCTCCATCATTTGCGCTTGCTGCATCGGCCTCATCACGGGCCTGGGCCGCGTGTCGAAGAACAAGACCATCAACCTCATCGCTTCGACCTACGTGGAGATCATCCGCGGCATTCCGCTGTTAGTGCAACTTTTCTACATCTACTACGCCCTGGGCCGCTTCCTCAACGTGCACGACCTCACCGCGGCCATCATCGCCATGAGCGTGTGTTACGGCGCCTACATGGGCGAAGTGTTCCGCGCGGGCATCACCGCCATCGACAAGGGCCAGACCGAGGCCGCGCGGTCACTGGGGTTCAACACCCGGCAGACCATGTTCCTGGTCATTCTGCCGCAGGCCTGGCGCACCATTCTGCCGCCGGTGGGCAACGAGTTCATCGCGCTGTTGAAGGACACCTCGCTGGTGTCCATCCTCGCCGTGGCCGACCTGCTGCGCCGTGGACGCGAGTTTTCGAGCGAGACCTTTCTGTACTTCGAAACCTACACCATGGTCGCCCTGGTCTATCTCGTCATCACGCTCCTCCTCTCCAAGGGTGTGAGCATCATGGAAGCGAGGCTCAGCCATTATGTCCGCCGCTAGCAGTCAGCCCATCGTCGACATCCGCCACGTGAGCAAGAACTTCGGCGCGCTCAAGGCGCTGAACAATGTGTCCCTTTCCATGAGCCTGGGCGAAAAGGTAGTCATCATCGGCCCCTCCGGCTCGGGCAAAAGCACGCTGCTCCGGTCCATCAACAAGCTGGAGACCGTCGATTCCGGCTCCATCATCGTGGACGGGCAAAACATCAACGACCCCACCATCGACATCAACAAGCTGCGCATGGAGCTGGGCATGGTGTTCCAGAGCTTCAACCTCTTCCCGCACAAGACCGTGCTGGAGAATCTGACCCTCGCGCCCATCAAGCTCAAAGGCCTCAGCAAAAGCGAAGCCGACACCATCGCCCTTAAATTGCTTGATAAAGTTGGCATAAAGGACAAGGCGCACGTGTATCCCTCGCGCCTTTCCGGCGGGCAGCAGCAGCGCGTGGCCATAGCCCGCGCGCTCGCCATGTCGCCCAAAATCATGCTCTTCGACGAGCCCACAAGCGCTCTCGACCCCGAAATGATCGGCGAGGTGCTCGACGTCATGGTGACCCTCGCCAAGGAGGGCATGACCATGGCCGTGGTGACCCACGAGATGGGCTTCGCCCGCGAGGTGGCCGACCGCGTGGTCTTCATGGACCACGGCGCCATCATTGAGGAGGGTACGCCCGAGCACTTCTTCCAGAACCCCGAGAATGAGCGCACCAAGCTCTTCCTCAGCCAGATTCTTTAGCCAGCGCGAGCCCACAGGGGGCAGCCTCCCGGGAGGCTGCCCCTTTCCCGTGATTCTTGCACCCGGCCGCGCTCCGGCGTAGAGCACATTTTGACACCCGGAGGCCCCATGCGCGCACTTGCCCGTTTTGCCACACCTTTTGTGCTGCTGCTTCCCCTTTTGGCCTGCACGCCGCGGCAGCCGGCCGCGCCGGCCCCAGCGCCCGCTGTTTCGCCCACGCCGCCGGCGCCCGCCGCCCCCGCCGTGCAGGGCCTGACCGAGGCCGAGACCGTGGCCGCGCTGAATCTGCTCATCAACGACACCGCTCCCGGCTCCGATGAGGACGCCGCCCGGCGCGAGGCGCTCGCCAAGGCCTTTGCCGCACGCGCCGTGCCCGACTCCCTGCGCTGGACCGTGAACCAAGTGCTCGCGTTCGATCCCCCGCGTCTGCGCCAGCGCTGGCAGGAGCACCAGCAGGCCGAGGAGAGCGCCGCCGAGCAGTACGCCGCCAATCCGCCAGTGAATTTTTCGGCCCTGAGCGGCGCGCGCGTGGTGCGCCGCCTGGGCCCTGCCCTGTACCTGCTGCGCCTGCCCAACGGCGAAACCGTACTGCTCGCCGCCTCGCGCCGGCTCAAGAACGGCGCGCGTCTGCGCCGCCTGCTGGCCGTGGAGACAGAGCGCCCCAAGCCCGACCGCAGCAAGGGCGACCTTGTGGACGAACTGACCGACCAGCCGCGCATGTTCACCGAAATTTCCGCCAAGGAAGCCAAGCACCGCGTGGCCGAGCGCGCTCCCGCCCTGGCCCGCCTGCGCGATCTGGAGCGCCAGGGCGGCGAGATGACCCGCGCCGTCGCCGCCGATCTGGCCCGGCAGGACACGCTCACCCGCGAGGTGAACGCGGTGATAAGCCCCAGGCTGCTGCCCCAGGGCCCGCACCCGGCGCCGACCGCCTTTGTGCGCAAGGTGCGGCGCGTGGCCAAGAGCTACAGTCGCCAGCAATACTACCGCTACGCCCTGCCCGTGACCGGAAAAAGGCAGGTGGACGCGGTGCTGAAGGGCCACCTGGACGAGCGCAAGGCCGAGGTGCAGGCCCTGCTACGCAGCACTGGCGTGGGGCGGGGACGCGTGCGCGCCAACACCGACCGCATCGCCTTCACGGGCTTCACCGCCTCGCCCAGGCTGCTTTCCATCCGCTTTGAGGAATTGCGCGACACCGGCGGCGCACACCCCAACACCACCTATGCGTCCTTCGTGTTCGACATGAACAGCCAGAAGCACCTGCCCCTGTCCGACCTGTTCACCGACGAAACCGCCGCCCTCAAGGTTCTGTCCGAGCTGGCCTCCCGGCGCATGACTCTTGCGCTCGACGGCGCGGTGTTCCCCGAGGGCGTGGCCCCCAAGAGCGCCAACTTCTCCGTTTTCGTCCTCGACGGCGCGGACCTGCTGTTCACCTTCCCCCCCTATCAGGTGGCGAGCTACGCCCAGGGCGCGCAGACCCTGCGGGTGCCACTGTGCCACCCGCGCCTGCTGCCGCTGCTTTCGCCCGCGCTGCTGGAGGCGCTCGCCGCGCGCCACCCCTGACCGCCGCTGACCGCCGCGTTGCGTGGGCCGCCCAACGCGGTCCGCAGCGGCATTCGTCACAGGCGCTGCTCTCAGACATGCGCCGTTCTTCATGACGTCGGCAGGGTGACCCGCCGGCGTTTTTGCTTGCGTGGGCCGAAAGTAACCGCACCACCGCCGCCGACGACGCTTATGTCCCGTCCCCGCAATCCCGGAGCTGCTTGGAATGCCTCTACGAAGCGCCGCTCATGCTTGCGGATGTCCCGGCTCCCACGCGGCGGCACTCCTGCGCAAAAGCTCCTATTTTTTAGGAATAAGCCGGCTCCACAGCCTTTACTCCTATCTATCCCCTTGATATAATAGCACCAGACATGCCACGAATCCTGGCACGATTGTTGATATAGCAGCGCCATGGACGAGCTGAATCAAAGCTTCACCGACTTCCAAACGCTCGCGACGGAGTCTGTTGCGCGCGGGGAACGTTTTTCCGGTCTCGCCGCGGCCTTTGCCGAGGCGTCGCGCAGAATTGCACACCCCGCCGCGCTGCTGGACGCCGGGCTGGTGTATCTCTCCATGAACGAGCCCTACGCGCGCATGTTGCGCCTGCCGCCCTCCGCCCTTGTGGGACGGGAGTATTCCTAGGCGCACGGCGACAAGCGGACCGGCCTTGCCCTGTTGCAGGCCCTGACGGGGGGGCGTCCCACGGTTCTGGAGCAGGACGCGCCCCAGCAAAATCCCGCGAAGGCTGAAGGGGATGACGGCTCCGTGTGGCGCGTCACCCCGCTGCTGAACGCCGAGGCGGAGCCTCTCGGGTTGGTGCTTGAATGTTGTCCTGGTGTCGCGCTGCGGCCCGGGCGAAAGGATTGAGGAGCGAACATGGCGGTTGCGGAAACCGTGCCCTTCGAGTGCCAGGGCGTGGATTTCAACAAGGCTTTGGCGAATCTGCCGGAGCGTTTGGGTGAGTTGTTTTTTTCCTCGGGAGAGCAGCGTTTGCTCGAACTGGACCAGGCCATGACGCGCGGCGACGCGCAGGCGGTGATGGACGCAGCCCATTCCCTGGCGAGCCTGACCGGCCTGCTGCACATCCAGGCGTTGCCGGCCTATGCCCAGGAAATTTACGCGGCCGCCCAGCGCAGCGATCTGGACGCGGCGCGCCCCGCCCATGAGCGTTTGCGCGTGGTGCTGGGCTGGGCCCTTGGCCGCGTGCGCGCGCCAGGAAAATAGACGCCTGGGAACAAGATTTGCCTGATTCACGGCGCTTGGGTTATGATTGCAGGGCATTCCCTCCCCCGCCACCGGCGGGATCATTCCCAAGCCACATGCGAGGCGCACTTTGATCAAGGCCTTAATCATAGACGACGACGATTTCTTCGCCCAGCTGCTGGCGTCCATGCTTGCCGGCCCGGACGTCGAGGCGACGATCGCAAGCAGCCTGGCCCAGGCCGAGGCCATGCTCGCCGCGGACGCCTTCGACGTGGTGTTCCTTGACGTGCGCCTGCCCGACGGCAACGGGCTCGACCTGATCCCGCGCATCAAGGAGCAGGTGGGCGCCCCGGAGCTCATCATCATGACCGGCCTGGGCGACCCCGACGGCGCGGAGCTGGCTGTGCGCAACGGCGCCTGGGACTACATCCAGAAAACCGGCTCGCCGGAAGGCTTGCAGCTCTCCTTCAAGCGCGCGCTGGAATTTCGTCGCAACAAGCAGTCGGCGTTGCCGGTGGAGCGGCGCGGCATTGTGGGCGGCAGTCCCCGCCTGACGGAGGTCATCGGGCAGATGGCGCGGGCGGCCAAAAGTTCGGCCAATGTGCTGATTCTGGGCGAAACCGGCACAGGCAAGGAGATCTTCGCCCGGGCCGTGCACGCCAACAGCCAACGCGCCAGCAAGAATTATGTTGTCGTGGACTGCGCCTCGCTGCAGGAGGCCCTGGTGGGCAGCGATCTTTTCGGCCACCGCAAGGGCGCGTTCACCGGCGCGGTTTCGGACAAGTCCGGCGTGCTGCAACGGGCCGACGGCGGCACCCTGTTTCTCGACGAAATCAGCGAGCTCTCCCTTGAGCTGCAAAAGAGTTTTTTGCGTTTGCTGGAGACCCGCACCTTCCGGCCCCTGGGCGACACGCGCGAGGTGCGGCTGGACTTCCGCCTGGTGTGCGCCAGCAACAAGAGCCTGGCCGACATGGTGGAGGCCGGCGCCTTCCGCGAGGATCTGTTCTACCGCATCCGCTCGGCCGTGCTGCAATTGCCGCCCCTGCGCGAGCTGAAGGACGACGTGCTGAGCATCGCCCAGCACCACCTGGAGCGCATCTGCCGCGACAGCAGGCTCGGCCAGAAGATCCTGTCCGGCGAGCTCAAGGCCTTCCTTCAGGAATACGCCTGGCCGGGCAACGTGCGCGAGATGATCCACGTGCTGGAGGCCATGGTGGCCACCGCGCCCGACGAGGAAATGCTGCTGCCCGCGCACCTGCCGCAGGAGCTGCGCATCCAGATGCTGCGCGCCCGGGTGGGCCGCACGGGGGGAGCCTGCGCCGGAGCGCATCCGACGGCCGCCTCGGAGCCGGCGGGACCGCTCACCAGTTGGAACGCGTACAAGAAGCAGGAGCAGGAGCGCGTGGAATGCGCCTACCTTGATGGGCTCATTCAGGCCAGCGGTGGCGACCTCAAGCGGGCCATGCAGATTTCGGGCTTGAGCCCCTCGCGCCTGTACGGGCTGCTGAGCAAGTACGGCCGCTCGCTTGGCGGAGCGCGCGGCCAGCGCCATGCCCGGCCCGACCCGACAAGCGGGCAGTACCCGGCAACCGGGCAATGCCCGACCGGCGGACCGGCAGGACAGGACGATTGGCCGAACGACACGGAGGGACAATGACCCTGCGCGGCGGCCAAGCCGGCAACAACATTTCCCGTCCAGCGGCGGAAGCCCGACCCCCGGCTCTCCGCTTCTGGCGCCGGGAGAGGCAACGCGTGCAGATCATCCGGACTGCGGCGCGGGGGTTATGTGGTGGCTCCCGTTCCGTCCCTAGGCCCATCCCAGAATGGTCCGGATGCCCCATGCCAGGGGCCGCGCCCCGCAAATGCGCGCGCCTCCTCCTTGAAAGCCCCCGGCGGTTCTTGCGGCCCGCCGGGGGCCCAAGGGCGGCCGCCAGCACTTCTCCCCGGAGCACCTCGTGAGAAACGTCTTCTTCAGCTCACTGCGCAACAGTCTCATCACCCTGGTCTGCCTGGCGGTTCTGCCGGCCCTCGGGGTCATTCTGCATTCCAGCCTGGAAAACCGCGAGCGCTCCATCCACGAGGCCCAGGCCGAGGCCCTGCGCGTGGCCCAGATCCTCGCCCGCGAGCAGCAGCTCATCACCATGCGCGCGGAGCAACTGCTGACGCTGCTGGCCCAGATGCCCCAGGTGCGCGGCATGGATGGCCCGGGCACCAGCGCCATTCTGCGGCGCCTTAAAACCCGCAGCTCCGTTTTCATCAACATCATCGCCGCCGACGCCAACGGCCGCGTGTTCGCCTCGGCCACGCCGCTTGAGCGCCAGATGGACCGCCCGCTGAGCATCAAAGGCGGACGCCACCTTGTGGACGCCATGGAAAGCGGCGAGTTCACCGTGGGGGAATACGACCTGGGCCTGCGCGGCGGCGCGCGCGAGCCGCTCATCCACTTCGCCTACCCCATCGCCGGGGCGGACGGACAGGTGATCGGCGTGCTCTCCACGGCGCTCAGACCCGACCGCTACGAGCAGGTCTTCAGCGTGGCCTCGCTGCCGCAGGGCTCCGTGCTCTCCATAGCCGACCACAACGGCACGCGCCTGTACCGCTATCCGCCGTCCGAGGGCACCAGCCCGGCCGGCCGCAAGCTGGTCATGGAGCTGTGGGATCTCGTGAGCGGATCCGCCCCCTCGGGCTCGGCCACGGTGACCCAGGCCGACGGCGTGCGGCGCATTGTGGCCTACGCCCAGCTGCGCCTGCGGCCCGAGGAACGTCCCTATCTCTACATCTCCGTGGGCATCCCCGAAAAGCAGGCCCTGGCCGGAGCCATCAGCACCCTGCGGCGCGACCTGCTGCTGTTGGCCGCCTCCGCGCTTTTGGCCATTCTGGTGGCCTGGGGCGTGGGCGGCATCGTCATCGGCAAGCCAGTGGAGCGGCTCACCGCCGTGGCCCGGCGGCTGGGCGGCGGCGATCTGGACGCCCGCAGCGGCGGGCCGGAGGAATTCGGCGAGCTCTCCCTGCTGGCGCAAACCCTGGACAACATGGCCGACGCGCTCTCCGAGGACATCACCGCGCGTGAGGCGGCCGAGTTGGAGCTGCGCAAGAGCGAGGCGCTGCTGCGCATGATTCTGGACAGCCTGCCCGTGGGCGTGTGGATGTCCGATCCCGGCGGACGCGTGCTGTACGCAAACCAGGCCAGCCGCAGCATTTGGGGCGCCGGGAGCGATGGCCTGCCAGACCTGGGCGCGGGATTCATGGCCTGGCGGCACGCCACTGAGGAGCCGCTGCCCTTCAAGGATTTCGTCCTGGCCCGGGCCATAGCCGGAGAGGCGCAGCCCACCCAGCTGCTTGAGGTGGAGGGTCCGGGCGCGCACGGACGCGTCATCGTCCACTGCGCCGCCATTCCCATCCGGGGTGAGGAAGGCGGCCTGCGCGCCGTCATCGTCGTGCTGGAGGACATCACCGAGCGCATTCAGCGCGAGCAGGCGCGGGAAAGCATAGAGCACATGATGCGCCACGACCTGCGCAGCCCGCTCATCGGCTTTGTGAGCCTGCCGCAGCTTTTGCTGGCCCAGCCCAACCTCACTGACGAGCAGCGCGGCTGGATCACGCGCCTGCAGGTCTCCGCCCAGAGCATGCTGCGCATCATCGACGCCTATTTAAAGCTCTCGCGCATCGAGCGCGGCAGTCTGGCCCTCACCACCGAGCAGACCGACCTCGTGCAGCTGTCCCAGGACGTGCGCGCCAGCCTGGAGCCGCTGCCCCTTTGCTCCGGCCGGCACGTGTTCATCACCCTGAACGGATCGCCGCATCTGCCCGGGCAGACCTTCCCGGTGGACTGCGAGCCCACGCTCATCGCCACCATGCTCTCCAACCTGCTGAAAAACGCCCTGGAGGCCGCGCCCGAAGGAGGCATCGTCGGCATGGACTTCGCCGACCTGGGCGAGGCCGCGTGCCTCACCGTGAGCAACCCCGGCGAGGTGCCCCGGCCCATCCGCCAGCGCTTCTTTGAAAAATACGTCACCAGCGGCAAGCCCGCCGGCACGGGCATGGGCACGTACTCGGCCAAGCGCATTGCGGAATTCCATGGCGGGAGCATCTCCCTCGACACCAGCAAGCCCGGCCAGACCTCCATCAGCGTGGTGCTGCCCAAAACGCACGCAAGGACGCGCGCGTGATGCGCTCCGCCGCCACAGGCTCTCTGCGCATCAAGCTGCTCATGCTGCTGTTGTGCCTGGTGCTGTTTGTGCTGTGCAAGCCGGCGGAGGGCGCCAGCGCCGCCAGGACGGCAAACGCGCGGCAGGCGGATGGCGTTAGCGCCAAGACTTCCGCCAAGGCCAAGACGACCGCCACGGTCAAGGCGAAAAAAAAGACCAAGCGCCGCGCCAAGGCCAGCGGCAGACACCAGACCAGGAGCAGAAGGACAAAGGCCAGGGCCGCGGCAAAGACCAAGGTCGCCGCAACCAAGGCCAAGCCGGCTGCCGCCGTAAAGGCCAAAGCTGATGCCGCAAAGGCCCGGGCGGCGCTCCCGGCGCAATCCGTCAACGCCACCCTCCGCGCCACAGCCGACAACGCCACGGTCCCGGCCGCGGCTGTGCGCGCCGGCATCGCGGCAAGCGCCGGCAACGCCGGCAACGCCACGGCGCAGCCCTCTTTGGCCGGTCCCCCGGCCGCGCCCAAGCGGGGCGACCGCTGGATTGAGCCGCGCACCGGCATGGCCTTCCGCTATATCCCGGCAGGCTGCTTCACCATGGGCAGTCCCAGGACCGAACCCGGCCGCGAGCGCGACGAGGGCCCGCTGCACAAGGTCTGCCTCTCCGGCTTCTGGATTGGCGAAACCGAGGTGACCCAGGGACAATGGACAGCCATTATGGGCGAAAACCCCTCGCTGGTGAAAAACGGCGAGGAGCAGCCCGTGGACATGGTTTCCTGGGGCATGGCGAAGAAATTCGCCAAGGCGCTGGGCCAGCGCGGGGGCGAAGCCTTCCGCCTGCCCACCGAGGCCGAGTGGGAGTACGCCTGCCGGG
>MNUQ01000020.1 GCA_001871085.1 Desulfovibrionaceae bacterium CG1_02_65_16 | reverse complement strand
GCAGGCTGGTGACCAGGAGCCCGCCCTGCCGGCAGGCGCGCACCAGCCTGTAGCCGGGGTCGGAAAGCACGGGCGTGCCGGCGTCGCTAACGAGGGCCACGGCCTGCCCGGCGGCGATCATCTCCAGCACCTGCGGCACGCGGCCTTCCTCGTTGTGGTCGTGCAGGCTGAAAAAGCCCTTTTTGCCCACCGGACGCGCAAGCCCCTGCCGGGCGAACAGCAGCCCGGCGCGGCGGGGGTCCTCGGCCAGCACCACATCTGCGCGGCGCAGCACGTCGGCCGCGCGCGGGGTCAAATCGCCCGCGTTGCCTATGGGCGTGGCCACCACGTAAAGCCCGGGAGCCAGCGGCGGCATGGAGGATTCGCCGGCATCCGGCGCTGTCGGCATGGTCGGCATGGCGTCAGTCGAAGTCCGCAAGCAGCGCGCCCACTTGAATGCCCATGACCTCGGGGCGGTTCTCGTACAGCTGGCGGATGCGCCAGCGGGCCTGATGCAGCTGCTCGTTGTTGATGCCGTTGCGCAGGGCCGTGTCGGCCTCGATGAAGGCGGCCAGCCGGTCGCACATTTTCAGCAGCGGGCCGTCCTTGGGGTCCAGATCGTCGCGGTTCATCGGCCCGCGCAGATCGCTCTCGGTGACGTTGTGCACCTCGCCGTTCTCGCGCACGGTGGCGATGAACTCCGAACCGACCTCAAGGCCCAGCAGATAGCCCAGACGCTCGGCCAGGTCCACGCTGCCGCCGCTTTTCAGCGGGCCGATGATCTTGCGCTCCAGCTCCTGCCGCTCATACTGCTTGATGAGCTCGCCGATGGAGGCGTCCGAGCCCTTGACCGGCGAGATGATGTCGCGGGTGAGCAGCTCCGGCAGGTCGTGGAACAGCCCGGTGAAGAAATTGTTCTGCCGCCGGGCCTGGCAGGCTCCGGCCTCCACGCTGAAGAACCAGGAGTACGCCGCCACCAGAAACATGTGCCCGAGCACGGTGGTTTCCGGCACGCGCGGCGTTTGCGACCAGCGCTTCTGGAAGCGCAGCTGCCCGGCGCGCGCGGCGAAGCGGCTGAACTCGTTGTTGCCGGAAAGCAGCGCGGAAACGCCGGGAATGTCCATGAGCGCGGTGAGGCGCTCGTGAAAGCTCTCCTCGATCTCGGGCATCTCCTCGTCGTGCGGGTTCAGGGGCCGCAATACCCGGAACTCGGAATAGGAGGCGTAAAGATGCGCGGCCATGAGGATGCGCCGGGCTGGGGTCTTCTCCTCCGGCTCCATGAGCGCCGCGGTCATGCGCCGCCAAAAGTCCTCGCCAAGGGGGGCCAGCCGGGACTTGAGCTGCGGCAGCACCCAGTTGGTGAGCTTCTGGTAGTCCTCGCGGTTGGCCTTGATCTTATAGAACACCGGCGGTTTGATGTCGGTGATGACCAGACGGTAGAAGTAGTCGAAGAGCCCGCCCTCGATGACCTCCTCGGTGAGGGCCAGACGCTCGCCAAGAGGCATGTCCGCGGTGACGCGGGAGAGCAGCATCCAGGCCACGATCATCTTGTGCGCCTGCTTGTCCACCTCCATGAGCTCCATGGGACGCAGGCGGTCGTTCCAGCGCTTCATGAACGCGCCGGAAAACACAAGCTGCAGCAAACTTTTGTGGATGACCGTGGACATGTGGACCCTCCGGGGGTTTGACGATGGTGAAGCCTAACGCGCTTCCGGCCCGGCGGCAAGTGGCGGCGCGGCGAGGCGCCCGGCGAGGAAAACGGCCGGCCGCCCAGGGCCATTGCTGGCGCACCGGGCGGCCGGCATACCGCGAGGACGTTGGCCGCGGCGCCACGGCCCCCTACTTGGGCTCGAAAAGCCCCACGCACTCCGCATGCGCCGTGTGCGGAAAGAGATCCACCACACGCACGGCGGCGAGGCGGAAGCCGCCCTGCTCCCCGGTGAGCAGCCCGGCGTCGCGCGCAAGGGTGGCCGGGTTGCACGACACGTACACCAGCCGCGAGGGCTGCGTGCGGTTCAGCCAGTCGATGACGCCCGCGTCCAGCCCTTCGCGCGGGGGGTCCGCCACCACAACGTCCGCATGGGCGAAGCCCTCGGGCAGACGCTCCGGCACGGCGCTGCCGCCGGTCAAATCCTCGCGCATGAACCGGCAGGTCTGCATGCCATTGAGCCGGGCGTTCAGCTCCGCATCGGCCACGGCGGCGGCGTTGGCCTCCAGCCCCAGCACGCGCGCGCAGCCCGGCGCAAGAAACAGGGCGATGCCCCCGCCCCCGCAGTACAGGTCGAACACCACGTCCGTGGGGGCGAGGCGCGCCAGCTCGCGCGCGGCGCCATACAGCGCCAGCGCCCCGCCGGTGCTGGTCTGGAAGAAGGCGTCGGCGCTCACGCGGTAGCGCGCGTGCTCCAACCCCTCGGTCAACACGCACTCGCCCAGGGCCAGCACGGTGCGCTCGGCCTGGGCCAAACCGTCGGCCCGGGCGCGCTCGGCGTGGACAAAGCCGGAAAGCGCCGGAATGGTCCGCAGCAGGGTTTCGCCCATGGCGCGGATGGTCCGCGCGGGGGCGCTGTCCGCCGGGATGGGCGCTGTCAAAAGCTGGGCGAGGAAGCGGTTTTCCAGCACGCTGTGCCGCAGCACAAGGTGGCGCAAAAGCCCCTGGCCGGTGCGCCGGTCGTAGGCGGCCAGCCCGGCCGCGCGGCAGGTCTCGCGCACGGCGGCAAGCACCGGCAGCCCCGCCTCGGGGAATATGGGGCAGGCGGCGAGGTCGAACACGCGCCCGGGGTCGGCCTTGGAATAGAGCCCAAGCCGGAGCGATGCCCCCAGGCCCTGGAAGGCGAACTCCATCTTGTTGCGAAAGGCGGTGACGCTCGGCGTGGGCGCGGCGGGCAGCACCCGCTCCGGCTCCACCCGGCCGATGCGCGACAGCGCGTCCAGAATCTGCCGCTGCTTCCAGAACAACTGGCGCGCGGGCTCCAGGTTCTGCAGCGGGCAGCCGCCGCACACCTCAAAATGCGGGCACATGGGCGCCACGGCCTCGGGCGAGGGCGAGAGCACCTCGACCGCCGTGGCCTCGGCATGGCGGCGGCGCACCTTGTCGATGCGGGCCAGCACGCGCGAGCCTGGCAGGCCGCCGGCCACAAACACGGCCATGCCCGCGCCGCCCTCGGCAGAGACCGCGGGCGTTTCCGGCGCTGCGCTCGTTTCGGCCGCTGGAGACAGGCGGGCCACGCCAGCCCCCCCAAGCGCCAGGGAGACGATGTCCAGCGGGACGGTCGTCCCCTCAAGAGGGTGCGCCGCGCGCTCCGGGGCGCGGGGGCGCGGGGCCGGGCGGTGGGGCCGGGAATTGGGATGCGAGGACTTGGTGGACTTGCCGTTGCGAGAATTTTTCAATGCGCCGCCTATTTGTTAAGAAATGTCGAAATCGATTTGGAAATTTTGGCAATATTTTCGAACCGCTTTGCATTGTTAATCGGGACCTTATAGCTGACGAAGCAGTCCGCTACGGATTTCCCCCATGCGGAGTCGGCATCCTTCTTTTCCATTCCGTGCGTGGAAGAATACCAAACGTAATAATCATCCCCTGGACGCCCGTCCGTCGTGTTGACGATCAATGCGCTCAAAGGAGGCTTGCCGACGCTGACGCAGTAATCCCCCAACCACTTGGCGTAATCCCGCAAATCCTGCAAAGAGATGCCAAACACCTTCGTCAATTCGCCATACTCGACAAGACGCTTTCTCTCCGCTGCAACAATCATAAAACGTACCAGAATATCGAATTTAACGGAATCCAAATCCTCTTTGGCGAGATTTCTGCGGTCCATGACTGCCCTCCTACTTCTTTTTCTGGGGTTGGTACCCCGTGAGTTCCATGGAGAAATGCCCCACCACGACCTTGCTTCTCACGCGCACGGGAATGCGCCGCGCGTCGTTGGTGATCCAGACCTGCAAGGTCGCGTCCGGGCTTTTGCGGAACACCCCGCCGATGTTGCGCACATCGGGCTCCACGAGCAGGGTGTCGAATGCGCCGGCCTTTGTCTTGATGGTTTCCCGCCGCACCACGCGCGCCGTGCCGGTGATGCTCTTCTCGCCGTCGGTGACGGGCGCGGCGAACTCCATGCCCGCAAAGAGCGCCCTGGTGCGGAAGAAAAACAGCATGGAAAGCGGATCGAAAGTGCCCTGCGGGATGATGACCGCGTTCTTGAGTTCGCCGTGGCTGTAGCGGTAGGCCACGTTGCCGTTCTTGTCGAAGCGCACCAGATAGTGCCGCACGTAGCTGCCCTCGCTCTGGTCCTTCCTGTAGAGCAGCGCGTGCGTCACGCCCGGGTCCACCCAGCTTTCGATGGAGTCGCGCACTTTGTAGAAGGTGTCCACAAAGGGCGTGCTTTGCGCCAGCGCGCGAAAATGCAGGGCCGGACGCCCCTCCACCGGGCCGGATTCGAGCGTCTCCAGCGTGGCGCTGCCCGCCTTGATGAAGGTCCAGTAGAGGTCGTAGCTAAGCTTCTCGCCAGGGCCGAAGGGCATCTCCGCCCCAGCGGGCCGGGCGGGCCAGAGGCCCAGGGCCAGCAACAGCAGGGCGACGGCCGCAAAACGCTTCATACAGCGCAGAATGCGGTCTGGGGGGGCACATTGTCAAGCCGGGGAGCCCGCCCCCTTGCCTCGCCTCTTGCCTATGCGCGCACGCCCGCGTAAGGATTCAGAAACACCGCCCGGCGTCGATTCCTCAAAAAGGGGCGGAGGATACACAATCAGGAGTGCCGCATGCTGTTTCGCAAAAGGGCCTGGGATTTAATGCGTGAGGAATTCGCCAGCGTTGACGAGAGCGCCAGCTTGGCCGAGGCCGTGCGCGTGCTGCGCGAAAGCCAGAAGAAGACTCCCGAAAACAATGTGGTGCTGGTGCTGGGCAAGGACGGCAACCGCGAGGGCGCGCTCAAGGGCGCTGTGTCCATTTGGACCGTGCTGGCCGCGCTGGACGAATGCGTGCTGCGCGATCCCGACCTCAAAATGGTCCAGGAGTCGGACTTCGACAAGACCTTCGCCCGCGCCAGCGCCGCCTGCACGCACACGGAGCTTTCGCGGCACATGGAGCCGGAGGTGCCCACGCTCAAACCCACCGATCCGCTGCCGGTGGTGCTGGAGCTGTTTTTGCGCAAGAAACGCGGCTGGGCCGTGGTGGCGGAGAATGGCAAGGTGCTTGGCGTGGTGCTGGTGGCCGATGTGTACCGCGCCCTGTCCGACGACATGGTGGCCGCTTTCTAGAGCGACCTGGGCGACATGGTGGCCGCTTTCTAGAGCGGCCTGGGCGACAGAACGGCCTGGGCAACAGCCGCCTTCCAGAGGCCTGCCCCCGGGACGGAATGGCGACCGCGTTTGCGCGGTCTGTGTGACCGCCCGGCGGCTCTTGCGCGACCGGGACGACGGGACGCAGGCCTTTTTGTTGCGCGTTGCGCGTCTGACTATCGCGGCCGTCGCGGCCATCGTAGCCGTCGCGGCCGACCTTCGGCTTGTCTATCGGCTTGTCCGGCGGCTTGTCCGGCGGCTTGTCCGGCCTTACAGGCCCGCGACGATGCGGCCTTCCTCCATGGTCAGCACACGGTCCGCGCAGGAGGAAAGCCAGGCCATGTCGTGGCTGGCGATGATCAGCGTGGCCCCGCGCTCCACGCGCGCGCTGATCACGGCGCGCTTCACGTGCTCCGCGCTCTCGCGGTCCAGCCCGGCCGTCGGCTCGTCGAGCAGCAGCGCCATGGGGTCAAGCGCCAGCCGGGCCGCCAGCGCCACGCGCCGGGCCTCCCCGCCGGAAAGACGCATCCACGGCCGCGCTGCGTAACCGGCGTAATCCAGCCCCACCAGCGCAAGCGCCCTGGACACAACCTCGCGCGGGGCGGGCAGGCCGCGCAGTTTGAGTCCATAAGCCACGTTGGCCGCCACGCTGCGCCGCAGCAGGCGCGTCTCCTGTCCCAGCAACACGGCCTTGCGCCGCAGCAAATGCCCGGCGCGCATGGCCCGGGCGTCCACCAGGGCTCCCTCAAAAAAAAGCGTGCCCTCGCAGGGCTCTAGAAGAAATCCCAACACTTTCAAGAGGGTGCTCTTGCCGCTGCCGTTGTGGCCGGCAAGGCCCAGTATCTCGCCGTGGGCAATGGTCAGCGCCGGCACATGGAGCACGCGCTCGCCGCCTTTTTCGTGGGCGGCCTCAATGCCGCGCAATTCGTACAGCGGTGCGTTCACGCCCCGGCCCCCCTCATCCCGCGCGGCGGCGCAAGAGCGCCACCAGCAGGTTCACCACCAGCGCCACCAGCATGAGCACAATACCCAGCGCAATGCCCGTGGCGAACTCGCCCCGGCCGGTCTCCAACGCAATGGCCGTGGTGATGGTGCGCGTATGCCACTTGATGTTGCCGCCAACCATCATGGCGATGCCCACCTCGGAAACGATGCGGCCGAAGGCCGAGGCCGCGGCCAGCGCCATGGCGAAGCGCGCCTCGGAAAGCGTGGCGAGCAGCAGCTGTGTTTTGTCCGCCCCAAGAGACAGCACGGTCTGGGTCAGGGCTGCGTCGGTGGACTCCACCGCCGTGGCGGTCATGGAGAGAATGATGGGCAGACCGAGGATGGTGAGGCCCACGGCCATGCCGGACACGGTGAACAACAGCCCCCACTCGCCGAGCGGCCCGTAGGTGGTGAACAGCGCGTATACGATGAGGCCGATGACCACAGTGGGCAGCGAGAGCATCCAGTCGACAAACAGCCGCACGCCGCGCCGGCCCGGAAAACGGAAATGCCCCAGGGCGAACCCCAGGGGCAGTCCGATGATCAGGCTTGCGCCCAGCGCCAGGGCCGTCACCGCCGCCGTAGTCCACACCGCCGAGAAGGTCTCGGGATCGAGGGCGAGCAGCAGTTCAACGGCCCTGGCCAGGCCTTCGCTGAAGTAGTCCACGCGGGCGCGCGTCCTTATCCGGCCGTGTTTCGGCCGCGTTGGGCGGGGCTACTTGCCCGCGTTGGGGGTGAAGAGCTGCTTGCCCTGCACCTTGAAGTCGCCAATGGCCTTCTGCCCGGTCTTGGAGACGAACCAGGCCTGCAGCTTCTTCGCCGCCTCGTGCTTGATCTTGGAGCAGGTGGGCGGCAGCAGGATGATGCTGTACTGGTTGCGCAGGGCCATGTCGCCCTCGGAGAGGATGACCAGGCCCGACTTGCCGCGCTCCTTGGCGTCAAAGGCGATCCAGGTGCCGCGATCGGTGATGGTGTAGGCCCCGCGCTCGGCGGCCATGCGCAGGGTGGCCAGCATGCCCTGGCCCACCTGCATGTACCAGGCGGCCTTGTCCGGCACGGCCAGACCGGCGTGCTTCCACAGCCCCTTCTCCAGCTTGTCCGTGCCGGAGTCGTCGCCACGGCTGGCGAAGGTCGCGCCGGCGGCGGCGATGGACTTCAGGGAATCGGCCGCGTTCTTGCCCTTGATCTTCGCGGCGTCCTTGGCCGGGCCGACGAACACGAAGTCATTGAACATGAACTCGGTGCGGCTCACGCCATGGCCCTCGGCGATGAATTTTTTCTCCGCGCCGGGAGCATGCACCATCAAAATGTCCACATCGCAGTTTTTGCCGTGCTCAAGCGCCTTGCCCGTGCCCACGGCGATCCAGCGCATGTCCAATCCGGTGTCTTTAAGAACCTTCGGGGCCAGGTAGTCGAGCAGGCCGGTGTCGGCGGTGCTGGTGGTGGTGCCCACCAGGATGGATTCGGCGGCGGCGGCGCTGCCGGCGAAGGCCAGCAGGGCCACAAGAGCCAGGGCGAGGGAAAGTTTGCGCATGACGGTTCCTCCAGGTTGGTCAATGAGTGGCACAGATCACGGGGGGCATCTGTCACGAATGACATACATTTCGTGTAGCTGTAAACCCCGGCGCGGCGCCTAGCTCACGCCGTTCACCACATGCTCCGGCTTGCCGGCGAGAAATCCCCGCAGATTCTGCGCGGCAATGCCCAGCAACCGGGCGCGCGCCTCGCGGCTGGCCCAGGCCACATGCGGGGTGATGAGGCAATTGGGCGCGGCGAGCAGCGGATTGTCCGGCGCTATGGGCTCCCTGCGCACCACGTCCAGGGCGGCTCCGGCTATGGTTCCGGCGGTCAGCGCCGCCGCCAACGCGGCCTCGTCCACAAGCTGCCCGCGCGCGGTGTTCACCAGATACGCCGTGGGCTTCATGCGGCCGAGCAGACGCGCGTCGACCATGTTCTCGTTGTCCTTGGTGAGCGGGCAGTGCAGGCTCACCACGTCGGATTCGGCGAAGAGCGCGTCGAGCGGGACAAAGGTGAACGGCCCGTAAGGCGGCAGCGGTTTGGGATGCGGCGCGTACGCCAGCACGTTCATGCCAAAGGCGTTGGCCAGCATGGACACGCGGCCGCCAATGTCGCCAAAGCCCACAACGCCCATGGTCTTGCCCGCCAGCTCCACAATGGGCTCGTCCCACACGCAGAAGTCCGGCTGGGAGCTCCAGCGGCCCTCGCGCACGGCGCGCGCATGCTGGGAGACATGGGTGAACAGCTCCAGCACCACGGCCATGACATGCTGCGCCACGGACTTGGGCGAATAGCCCGGCACGTTGCACACGGGAATGCCCCGCTCGGCCGCTGCCGCCACGTCGATGACGTTGTAGCCGGTGGCCAAAACGCAGACGCATTGCAGGTCCGGCAGGGCCTCTATGGCCGCGGCGGAAAGCACGGTCTTGTTGGTGAACAGCACCTGCGCCCCGCGCGCGCGCTCCAGCAGCTGCTCCGGCGCGGTGCGGTCGTACAGCAAAAGCTCGCCCTGACTGGCCAGCCCCTCCCAGGAAACATCCTGGCCCATGGTGAACGCGTCGAGAACGACGATGCGCGGTTTTTCGGTCATGTGCGCCTCCTTGGGGCCTCCCTGACGAAGGTCCCGCAACCTTCTGTGTAAACGCCGGCCGCCCTGCTGGCAAGGCCCATAAGGCACAACGCAGGACAGCGGAACGTCACGAAGACCCCTTGACATTTCCGCCGCTTCACGTGAAATAGACCCCGCCTGCGGCCTTATGAGGCCAAAGAGAACACCCGGAGGATCGATCCATGCTCGGCGAACTTTTGAAAGACATGGCCCACAGCACCGCCCAGGGAACCGTCGGCGTCTCCCTCATTTTCATCTACTTGGCCTGGATCATCACCGTGGCCTTCATCCGCATCCATCAGGGCAAGAAGGAAGGCGGCCACCACTAGGCCGTTTCGACCGGGCGAGCCCTGGTCCGTCCATGCTCACAAAGCGCCCATCCCGGCCGCCGCGCGCGGTCAGGATGGGTTTTTCGTTCTGCCGGGCCCCGGCCCTGTTTC
>MNUQ01000184.1:9444-15530 GCA_001871085.1 Desulfovibrionaceae bacterium CG1_02_65_16 | reverse complement strand
GCGCGTCCTTGATGTCGAAGGGTTCGGAAAAGATGCCCGCGAAGATGCTGCCGCCGGCCATGGCCGCGGTGACGCTGGAGGAGAGCCCGGCCATGAGCAGCGCCAGGGCGAAGATGAGGGCGGCGGAGTCGCCCAGGATGGGCCGCAGCATGGCCTGCGCCTGCTCCAGCTGGTCCACGGGGATGCCCTGGGCAAAGAAGGTCGCCGCCGCCACCAAAATCATGGCGCTGTTGATGCCCCAGCCGATGAGCATGGAGAACAGCGTGTCCGCGAACTCGAAGCGCAGCTGGTGCCTGATGACCGCCTTGTCCTGCAAATTCCACTGACGGCTCTGGATGATTTCCGAGTGCAGGAAAAGATTGTGCGGCATGACCACCGCGCCGAGCACGCTCATGATGATGGGGATGGAGCCATGCGGCATGCTGGGAATGACCCAGCAGGCGGCGGCGTGTCCCCAGGGAATTTTGACCAGACACAGCTCGTAGATGAACGAAAGGCCGATGAGCGAGACGAAGCCGATGATGAACTTCTCAAGGCGGCGGTACGAGTTGGAGTAGAGCATCCAGGCCACGAAGGCTGTTGTGAGCAGCGTGCCCAGCCATATGGGCATGTGGAACAGCATGTTCAGGGCGATGGCCCCGCCCAACAGCTCGGCCAGGGCAGTGGCCACGGCCGCCAGCATGGCCGAGCCGAGCAGCAGGCGCGCGCGCAGCGGGGGCAAGTGGGCCACGGCCGCCTCGGAAAGACACAGGCCCGTGGCGATGCCCAGGTGCGCGGCGTTGTGCTGCAGCACAATGAGCATGAGCGTGGCCAGACTGACCATCCACAGCAGCGTGTAGCCGAAACCCGCTCCGGCCGCCACGTTGGCCGCCCAGTTGCCGGGGTCGATGAAGCCCACGGTGACAAGCAGCCCAGGGCCGATGTATTTCAGAATCTCCAGGCCGGAAAAGCGCGGGGCGTGGTGGTGGGCGAACCACCGCTTGAAATAGTTGCCGATCACGAGCTGGCTCCATCTTTGCAACGTACAGACCAGGCCATGCGGCGGGCGGTCCGTCCACCCGTGTGTACGCGGGGGGCATAACGCTGTCCAGCGGGAGGCAAGCCCCAGCGTTTCAAGCGATTGCATGCGCGACGCGGCTCGGTTATGAAAAGGGAAATCGCAACCGCAAGCTCGACGGGGAACAGTATGCGTCTTTTGACCGGACTCGGATTTGCGCTTTGTGCGCTATTTTTGCTCACCGGCCCGGCTCAGGCCGCGTCGAACGGCCGGTATGCGCTCGTCATCGGCAACTCCGCCTATGGGGACAAGCCGCTCAAAAATCCGGCCAACGACGCCCGGGATGTGGCCAGGGCATTGGAGCGTCTGGGGTTCGACGTGCAGCTCAAGACGGACGCCAAGCTGCGCGACATCGAGGAGTCCATCCGCGACTTCGGGCTCAAGCTCAAGCGCGGCGGCGTGGGGCTCTTCTACTACGCGGGACACGGCGTGCAGGTGCAGGGCGTCAACTACCTCGTGCCCATCGGCGCGCGGCTCTCGTCAGAATCCGACGTGAAGTACGAGTGCGTGGACGCCGGCCGGGTGCTCGGCAAGATGGAGGACGCGGGCAACGAGCTGAACCTCGTCATTCTGGACGCCTGCCGCAACAATCCCTTCGCCCGCAGCTTCCGCTCCGCCGAGCAGGGTCTGGCCCGCATGGATGCGCCCACCGGGTCGCTGGTGGCCTATGCCACGGCGCCCAATTCCGTGGCCTCGGACGGCGGCGGAAAGAACGGCCTGTTCACCAAGTATCTGCTCCAGAACATTGGCACGCCGGGGATTACCATTGAGGAAATGTTCAAGCGCGTGCGCATCGGCGTCATGAACGAGACGGCCAAGAAGCAGGTGCCCTGGGAGTCCTCGTCCATTGCCGGATATTTTTACCTTGCGGGCGGGCAGCCGCAGGGCGCGGCGGCCCAGGCGGCCAGCCAGATGGCCTCGGCGCAGGCCGCCCAGCAGCAACGGCTGCAGGATCAGAAACTGCAAAACTACATTGCCGGCCTGGAGGCCGAGAAGCGGCAGGTGGAGCGCGAACGCGCGGAGCTGGAGCGCCGCCGGCAGCAGCTGGACGCCGATGAGGCGCAGAAGCTGAAGGCCGCCCAGGCCCCGCAGGAACAGCGGCTGCAAGAGCAGCTGGCCATTTTGGAGAACGAGCGCCACAAGCTGGAGCAGGAGCGCGCCGAGCTGGCTGCGGCGCGCCAGCAGGCGGCGCTGGCCCAGAAGCAGGCCGGCAAGTCCGGCGCGCCCGCGGCCGTGGCGCAAGTGGCCAGCGTGGATCCCCGGCCGCAGCTGCCCAAGGTGCAGCAGCCCGCTCCGGCGGACGCCTCCGGCCAGCCGGGCAATCGCCCGCGCCCGCAGGTGGATGAGCGCGCCGCCATTCTGGAGCGGCTTGCCGGTCTGTGGCGGCTGGAGACGGACAGCGGCCTGCCTTTGCCGCTGCTTGCGCTCAAGCCCGGCGGGGATACCCTGTACGGGACCCTTGAGGGCGACCCGCGCCTTGTGGAGCGCATGAGCCTGACGGGACTGGCCATGGACGGCGGCAATCTGCATTTGCGCATGAGCGTGCAGCCCGCCCCCCCCGTGCGCCGGCGCGACATGCGCGATCCGCAGGGCTTCTCCATCAATGTGCTGCGCGCGCGGCAGCAGGTGCGCGTGCTGGAGTGCGTGGGAAATCTGCGCGCCACGCTCGACGACGCCATCCCGCTCACCTGTGAGCGTGTGGACGCTGGCGCGCCGCCGCCGGGGCAGCGTCAGGAGATGTCCGGGCGCATGGTGCGCACGCAGCAGCGCGGCTGGTAGCGTCCCGAGGAGGGAATGCGCGCATGGAAAAGGCCCGGAGCGCTGGAGCGTCCCGGGCCTTTTTCATGGCATGCGGCGCGGGCTAGCTTACCAGGAGTCCCGCGTAGCCGACCACCCGGCGTATTTCGCCGTTGACCTGCCCGGATGTGGCGTACCCCGTGAGCTCCGCGTGGGTCGCGCCAAGCTCCAGGGCGGCGGCGAGGCCAAGGGTCATGGGCAGCACGCCGCACATGCTGATGCCTTCGCCGCGCACGGTTTCGAAAAAGCGCGTCGGGTCGAGGGCGAGGGCGGGGGCCAGCGCGCGGGCGTCCAGCTCCTTGGCCAGTTCGTGGTGCACAAAGTGGCTCATGTCCGAGCTGACGAGGATGCTGACGGCGCGGGGATAGCCGCGCAGCGCCCGGCCGATGGCGCGGCCCACGGCGAGCAGCGTGTCCAGCCCCGGGTGGGAGACGCAGACGGGCACGATGCGCGTCTGCGCGTCGAGGGCGGCCAGAAATGGCAGCATGACCTCAAGGGAATGCTCGCGCTGGTGGGCCAGCGTGTCCGGCGTCAATTTGGGCTCCTGCTCCATGAGCAGGGCGGCGAGCTCCGCGTCCACGTCCAACACGCCGCCGGGGAACTGCCAGCGGCCGTCGGGCCAGACGGCGAGCGGTTTGCCGAGCCCCGTGTGGTTGGGACCGAGCATAAGGATGGTCTGTCCCAGGTTGGCCTTGCCCAGGGTGAGGCCGACAATGCGGCCGGAATAATAGTAGCCCGCGTGCGGGGCCATGGCGAGAATGGTGTGGGCCTGGCTTTGGGGCTCCGCCGCGGCAAGGTAGCCGCGCACCTCCTCGCGCAGGGCGTCGGCGTCGTCGGTGTAGAACTGGCCGGCCACGGAGGGCCTGCGGTCGTGAATCTCCACATGGGGCATGGGCATGACGGCCTCCCCGCTCCCGTCCGGCTATGGCTGCGGCGGGGGCTTGGTCAGGTAGTTTTGCAGACGCTGGTCCAGGGCGTTACTTTCCAGCGATTGCTGGGCCATGCGCGCGTATACGGTGTTGGGCTTCTTTTTGACCACGTCGGCGAGCAGGCTCTTCCATTCCGCCGTCTGGTTGCCGCGGCGGTATATCTCCGCAAGGCGCAGGCGCACGGGCGCCCAATCCGGATCGGCGGGGGGGATGATGCGGTCGAACTCGTTGCCCCACTTGAGGGCCTCGCTGAAGCGGCCGGAGCGTTCCGTGGCGTTGATGGCCATGAGCAGGCAGTCCTTGATCTTCTCCTTGTCGCCCTTGGTGGCCAGCAGCTGGGTGAGGGCTTCCTGCGAGAGGGCGAAGAGACGGAACATGTCCTGCCGGCGCGCGGCGTCCTTGGCGAGCATATAGGTGGCGTGAGCACGTGTGGCGGGCTCGGCCTTGGTGTCGCTGGCTATGCGCGTCCACAAGGGCAGGCTCTTTTCAACCTCGCCCTGATTTTCAAGCGCCATGGCGCGGGCGTTTTCGAACTGGGCCTTCTGCCGGGGCGAGAGCTTCCAGGCTTTGTTGGCGCGTGTGGCCAAATCCGAGATGCGCTTCCACTGCTTGCCCTCCATGAAAACGTTCATGGCCAGGTCCAGCGCCATCTCCGAGTACTTGGGCACCTGTTTTTTCCCTAAAAAGCGTCCGGCGAGCTTGAGGGCGCGGTCGGGCTGGCCGCGTTTCCAGGCGCTAACGGCCACGGCCATTTGCGCGCCATCCCCCAGCTTGTTCTGGTTGGCCTTTATAAAGGGCGCTTCGTCGTACAGCTGCATGACGCGGGCGTAGTTTCCGTCCTGCACAAGGCCAGGCAAGGCTTGGAGAAACGCCTGAAAACCGAGATCGTTCGCCTTGTCCGTCAGCGTGCTCTTGGGATATTTCTGCAGGAACGTGGAGACCGTGTTCATGGTGTCCATGTAAGCCTTGCTGTGGAACTGCCACATGCCGAGCTTGATGAGCGCCAGCGGGGCCAGCGGGCTTTGCGGATATTTGTTGACGATGAGCGAGTAAGTCTCATTGGGCTTGAGGCTGGCCGGCTTGTCGAAAACGGGGCCCATCTCGCTCATGGTCGGGTCGTCGTAGATGCCCTCCTCGGCCAGGCGCATGCGGGCCACCTGCCCGCCATCGCTGTCAGGGAAGTCGTGCACGACCTTCTGGTAGATTTCCCGTGCGGCGGGGCGCTTGTCCTCGCGCAGATAGATGTCGCCGATGCGCACAAGCGTAACATCCGCGAATTCGTTCTTTGGGTTCAGGTTGTAGAAGGTCCAGTAGTGGTCCTTGGCCTGGTCCAGCTTGCCAACCTTTTCCTCCACCTCGGCGGACAGGCGCAGGAAATCGGGATTCTCCATGTAGAAAAGCGGCCAGCGCTTGTCCAGGTAGTCCACAATCTGAAACGCCTTGTCGAAACTGCCGAGCCTGCGCAGCACCTGGGCCAGAATGAACGCGGTGTCCTTGGCCATGCGGCTGTCCGGGTAATTCTGGATGAGGCTTTGGTACTGCTCGGCGGCGGCCTTGAAGTTGCCCTTGCCCCGATAATACTCGCCAAGGGAGTAGGGGATGAGGGAGGCGTTCTGGTCGTGGGCGTATTTTCTTTTGATGATGTTGAAGTAGGCCTTGGCCTCCGGCAGGTTGCCCACCTTGAGGTTCAGCAAACCCAGGTTGATGAGGGCGCGGGGCACGTGCCTGGACTTCTGGTTGGCGTTCATGGCCGCCTGCTGCGCGCCCGCGATTTTGTCGAAATTGGGCGCGAGGTTGTCGCGGTTGGCCTGCATGTAAGCGTCGGCCAGGGCGTACAGGGCCTCCTCGCGGGGTTCGCCCTTGAGGGCCGGCTCGCGCAGCGCGCTTTCCAGCGTCTTTACGGCGTCATCCCACTTGCCGGCCACCATGTTGCTCTGCGCGGTGGAGATTTCGTCCTTGACCTCTTGCAGCGTAAGAGGGCCCTTGGCCTCTTTGCCTTTGCCTCCGTGCTCGCCGGAGGCCTTGGCCGGGGCGGCGTGGCTTGTCTCGCTTGCCGGCGCGGGGGCGTGGCCTGTTGCATTGGCCGTGGGCGCGGGAGCCGCGTGGGCCGTGGCGTTGGCAGCGGCCGCTGGAGCGGCGTGGGCCGTGGCGTTGGCCACGTGGCCGGGAACCGGCCCTTGGCCTTCGGCGGCGGCGTGGGCTGCGCCAGCCGGGGGCGCGCCGCCCACCTGCGGCATGGTGGCGTTGGCCGCGGCCCCGCTTGGGGCATAGACCTTTTGCACAGGCTGGCGCACGGCCCATGG
>MNUQ01000184.1:0-9434 GCA_001871085.1 Desulfovibrionaceae bacterium CG1_02_65_16 | reverse complement strand
GGCTGGCCGTGGCGGGCTGGCCCTGCTGCATGCCGCCCGCAGGCGGAGCCACCTTGGGCGCCGCCGTTGCGCCGGAAAGAATCTGCGCGGGGCGGATGTCCTCTGGTCCGTGGTGCTCGGCGCGAAAAAGCACCTGCGGCTGGCCCTTGGCCGGGGCCACGTCCACCGGGGGCTGGCTGGCGGCGCGGGCGATGGCCGGGGCGGAGGGCCCCGGAGAAACTGGCGCGACTGCCGGGGGCGGTGCGGCGTGGGCCTCTTGCGCGCGCGGGGCGGCGTTGGTGCTGGCCTCCTGCAGAATGGGCCTTTCCACCACGCCGGGCGGCAGCTTGCCGCCGATCTGGTGCGCCGGGACGTTTGCCGCCGTGGCGGGGGGCGAGGGCCGGCCCTCCACCGGGGGCAGGGTGGCCGTGGCGCCGGGTGCGCCGAGCACGGCTTTGCTTACCGGCGCGCGCATGGAATAAGGCACGGAATAAAAAGGCCGGCCGCTCTGACTGTTCTGCGCCGGGGGCGAGGGACGCGGCGGCTCCGCCGGCCGGCCGGCTGCCGGCTGCGGCGCTGGATGCGGCGCGGGCTGATGTTTGGCCTCGGTCGCGGCGCGCTTGGCTTCTTCAGCCGCTTTGGCCTTGGCCTCTTTCTCGCGCCTGGCCTCATCCTGCTTTTCGCGCTTGGCCTGCACGGCCTCCACACGTTTGGCTTGCGCCTCGGCCCGTTGCCGCTTGGCCTCCACGGCCTTCTGGGCGCGCGTGGCGTCGGGTTCGGCCTTGGCGGGCTTGGGCGCGTTCTTCTGGGCGTCGGCCCAGGTCGCGCCGATGGCGTCGGCGAAAATCTGGATGCGCAGCTGGCCGTTTTGGGCCGGGGCGCTCACGTAGCCAAAGGCGTTGGTCTTGAGCTGGATTTTAAAGCCGCCGGGAATGGCGCGCACGCCCGCCACGAGCTTGGAGCCGCCTATGTTGGGCGCGGCTGGAGGCTTGCCGCCAGCGAAGGTGACGGTGAGCTCCTGCGCGCCGGTGCGGTGCACGGAATATTTCGGCAGGACGCCGCCATCGGCGGAGACGGTGAAGGTGTCCGAGTTCGCGCCGGGGCTGAAACCGGCCTGAAGCGCGAGGGCCGGATGCGGCAATGCCGCGCCTGATGCGGCCAGCACGGCGCAAAGGCCGACAGATGTGGTGAAACGCTTTAAGGACACGGGCCAGCCGATCCCCTGCAACCTCAGGATTCCAGCAGGTTGCGCTTCTTCAGTTTCTCGATGAGCGTCGTGCGCTTGATTCCCAACAGCTCGGCCGCCTGGTTCTTGACGCCGGCGGCTTCAGCCAAAGCCTCTTGCAAAAGGCGCTCCTCAATCTCATCCAGAAATTCCTTCAGCCCCTGTCCCTTGTCGCGCATGTCCTGCAGCACCGGCCAGCGGAAGCCTTGCGGCGCGGCGGTTGCGGCGCCCGGAGCCTGCGGCGGCTCGAAGCCCGCGGCGCGCTGGATTTTTTCCGGCAAATCCTCGGGGGTCACCTGCTGCCCCTCGCAGAGGATGGACAGGCGCTCCATGAAGTTTTCAAGTTCGCGCACGTTGCCCGGCCAGGAATAGCCTGTGAGCATGCTTCTGGCCTGCCCGGTGAGGGCTAAAAGTTTGCGTTCGCGTGTGTGGCAAAAACCGCGCAAAAAGTGCTCGGCCAGGGCCATGACGTCCTCGCCGCGCTCGCGCAGGGGGGGCAGGTGCAGGGGAATGACGTTCAGGCGGTAGAAGAGGTCCTCGCGGAAGCGTCCGGCCGCGACCTCGACCTCCAGGTCGCGGTTGGTGGCGGCCACCACGCGCACGTCGACCTTCTTGGTGACCGTGCCGCCCACGCGCTCAATCTCTTTCTCCTGCAGGGCGCGCAGGATTTTGACTTGCAGGCTCAGGTCCATCTCGCCGATTTCGTCGAGGAAGATGGTGCCGCCATCGGCCAGCTCGAAGCGGCCGGGCCGGGAGCGTATGGCGTGGGTGAACGCGCCCTTTTCGTGGCCGAAAAGCTCGCTTTCCAGCAACTCCCGGGGGATGGCCCCGCAGTTGATGGGCACAAAGGGCTTTTCGTGGCGTTTGCTGTTCTTGTGCAGCGCACGCACAAGCAGCTCCTTGCCCGTTCCGGATTCTCCGGTGACGAGCACGGTGCTGTCGGTGGGGGCCACCTTTTCAAGGATCTTGTAGACCTCTTTCAGGGCGGGGCTTGAGCCGATGATGCCGTCGATATTGAGCGCCATTGATCCTCCATGATCAAGTCCCCGGATGACGGGCGCACCAAGAGACGCCGCGTAGGCGTGCCTCACTCACTGTCAAGGAAATGACGGAGTGTCAACCGTTTTCTAGAAATTTTTTAGGCGAAGTCGCATGGATGGCGGCGCGCCACTTGTGAGGAGCGCCACGCGGCGGCCTAAATCAGGAAGGAAATGTAGGAATAGCCCGATATCTCCAGGTGCTTCACATCGCGCGCGTACTGCGAGAAAAGCATAAGCCCCAGCTGGTCGAGCTCCTCCGGCTTTGCCAGCAGCAGGGACTCCGGCAGGGCGAAGTTGTTGATGTCGTCCATTTTGTGGCCGCACACCATTTCCGTGAAGCAGCCATCCTCGTTGATGGTCGTGCGCAGGGTCAGGCTGTGCTCGCTGTTTACGTCTGGCGCGGAGACCATATGCACGAAGACCTCTTCGCAGCACAACGAGAGGATGTTGAAGCGCTCCGATGAGAGCTTGAGCCTACCCCGTCCGGCGGCGAGCGTCTTCTGCAGCTTGGCGATGTCCGCCACGCCGGCCCGAAATACCCCGCCAACGCCGCGCTTGGGCGCGAGGAACGCCAGCGTGCTGAGAAGAAAGGCCGTGAATCCGCCCATGGCCACGCTGTTTTGCAGCAGCGGGCTCATGCTGGAGGGCACCACGCCGGGGAAGAACGACCGCCCGCCCGCAACTAATCCCACCACCAGCGAAAGCCCAAGGATGAGCCCGTGCTGGTTGTTCAGCCGGGTCATGGCCACAAGACCGAAGCCCGCGTGGAACAGCAGCGCGGCAATGACCACGAGAAATCCGCCGATGACCGGCCCGGGCATGTCGAGGATGACGCCGCTGACCTTGGGCATGAAGGCCAGCACAAGCAAGATCAGCGCCCCAATGGCCCCAATGCGCCGCGAGGCCACGCCGGTCATTTCGATGAGGGGCAGGTTGTCGCAGTAAATGGAAGGCACGGCGGTGCCCAGCAGCCCGGCGGCCACCTTGCTCAGCCCGTCGCAGTACAGCCCGCTCTGCACCTGATCGTACGACACGCGGCGGAAGTTGCGCGTGGAGATTTGTTGCACCAGCATGATATTGCCGGTGCTCTCGATCATGCTGGCCACCATGCCCATGCCGAAGGCCAGGAGCAGTGGCAGGTGGTCCCACTGGAGGCGCGTTTCCAGCCCGGGCCAGGCGTGCAGTTCCGGCAGACCGAACCAGGCGCTGCCCGCAGTGTTGTCGAAGTCGAGCAGTCCGGTGAGCGCGGCCGCGCCATAGCCGCAAGCCATGCCGATGAGCGGGCTCCACAGCTTGAGCGCAGGCCGGCCGAAAAGCATGAGCAGCGTGAGGCTGCACACCGTGACGCCTCCCGTGGCCAGCCGGGCGAAGGAGGGCGACGCGCCCGGCCGCAGCGAGCCAGCCCATAGGGACAGGCCGATGGGCACCATGGCCGTGGCGATGAGCACCACCACAACCCCGCCCACGGCCGGGGTGATGATGTGGCGGAAGAAGCGGATGAAGAAGGTGTAGAGAAACACCACCGGCACGGTGAGCAGCGACATGGTGGCGAGCAGCGGCAGTCCGCCCATGCGCACCGCGTCGACCGAGCAGAGCACGAAGGCGCTGTACGAGCCGGTGAAAAGCAGGAAGCCGGAGCCTATGCCGAAACGGGTGCGGCTTTGCAGAAAGGTGAACAGGGCCGAGGTGATGATGGAGCTGAAGGTGATGAAGGCCAGCGCGTGCGGCTCCACGCCCACGGTTTTGCTCAGCACGTTGGGAATGAAGATGACCGCGTCGAAAACGAGCAGCACATGCATGAAGGCCAGGCAGGAGGCCAGATGCAGCGGGGGCGACTCGTTGGCGTCATATTTGAGGGAATCGCGTATCATGGTGGATTCGTTACGCGAAACACACACCGTGGCGCAAGCGGAAAAAGCGCGGGCGAGCCGGAGGAGCTGCCGGACCGTGCGAAGCGGGGGCGGTGGCGGGGGGATTCCGGCTCAGCGCCGCAAGCCGCCGCCTGTGGCGTCCAGAAAATTGTTGATCAGCCCGGCCAGCTCGCCGGGAAACTGGTGCATCATCCAGTGGCCGCCGCCGGGGAGCAGCGCGAGCCTGGACCTGGGGATGCTGTCCGCCATGCGCCGGCTCATTTCCGGCGGGCATACCCAGTCGGCATCGCCGGCAAGCAGCAGCACGGGCATGGGCAGGGCCTGCAAACGGTTGGCGCTGCCGGTCCAGGCGCGCATGGCCGCGTATTGTCGGGCGATGACATTCATGTCCGGCGGGCGCGGGGGCTTGGGCAGGCGCGCCAAGGCCTGCGGGTGCGCCGCCGCCCACGTCGGCGGGAAGATGGCCGCGAGCAGTTGCTGGCCGCTCATGGCGGCCATGCGGTCGAGCACGGGCATGAGTTGGTCCGTGTCCGGCGCGGTGGCGTAAAGAACCAGCGCAGCCACAAGGTCCGGTCTGGCCAGCGCCAGCTCCTGCGCCGTCATGCCGCCCATGGACCAGCCGAGCACGTCGGCTTGGCGGATGCCCAGGGCGTCGAGCAGGGCGGCCGCGTCGCGCGCCATGTCGCGGATGCCGAAGCTCTCGCCGCCGGACGTGCTCGGCCCCATGCCCCGGTTGTCCAGCAGCAGCACGCGGCGGTGCGCGGCCAGCGCCCGCACGAAGTCCGCATTCCACATTTCCTTGGTCACGGCATAGCCGGTGATGAGCAGCAGCGGGCGCGTCCCCAGGCGCGGGTCCGTCGCCGGAATGTCGCGGTAGTCGATGGCGCTGCCGCCGGCGCGCAGGGTTGCGTCGCGCGCCTGGGCCGGGCCTGTCTGCCCGGCTCCCTGTCCGGTGCCGTGCCCGGCGCAGGCGGCCAGCAGCAGCGCGGCCAGCAGGCAGAACGCGACACGGCGCGCGGTGCGGCGTGTGCGGCGCGGCGTCTCCATGACCGCCTCCTAGCTCCCCAGCCGCCGGGCTATCTCCTTGCTGGGGATGAGCCCAGTAGCCGCGGCCGAGACGATGTTGCCGGCCACGCCGGGGCCGTCGCCCGCGACGAACAGCCCGGAGACCGCCGTCTCCAGGTGCGAGGTGCTTTCCACCTGAGTGGCGAAGAACTTGATTTCCGGCGCGTAGAGCAGGGTTTCATCGTTGGCCACGCCGGGCACCACCTGTCCCAGCTTCTCCAGGCCCTCCACTATATTGGTGAGGATGCGTTCGGGAAGTGCCATGGCGATGTCGCCGCAGACGACGTTTTTCAGCGTCGGCTCAATGGAGCTGTTTTTGATGCGCGTCCAGGTGCTGCGCCGCCCGCGCTTCAAGTCGCCGAAGCGCTGCAGGATGGGCTTGCCGTCGCCGATGAGCGAGGCTAGGCGGCCGATGTGTTCGCCATAGGCCTGGTTGTCGGTCACGGGGTCGTTGAGCACCACCTTGGAAAGGAAGGCGAAGTTGGTGTTGCCGCTTTTTTTGTCCATGTAGGCGTGCCCGTTCACGCAGACGAAGTCCTGGTAGTTCTCCAGGGCCACGAATCCGCCGTCGTTGGTGCAGAATGTGCGGGTCTGGTCGTCGTACTTGCTGGTGCGGATGAAGAAGGTGGGGTCGTAAATGACCTCGCAGAGCTCCTGCATCACCTCGCGGGGCACCTCCACGCGCACGCCAACCTCGATGCCGCGCTGGGAGAGGCCGAGATTCAGCTCCCGGGCCAGATTGCCCACCCACTCCGCGCCCACGCGGCCGGGGGCGAGTATGACCGCGCGCGCCGCGTATTCGCCCTTGTTGGTCACCACGCCGCGCACCATGCCGTTCTCCGCAATAACGCTCTTGACTTCCTCGGAGGTGTGGAAGGTGACCCCGCGCGATTTGACGTACTCGGTCATCTCGCTGATGTGACGGGGCAGGTTGTCGCTGCCGAGGTGCTTTTGTCGGATGATCAGAAGGTCGATGCCGGTTTTGCGGGCCTGGGCGCGGACTTTCTTCGCCAGCTCCATATCGGTGGGATATACCGGGCCGTCCATGCCGAAGCGGTTGAACATGGCCTCGGTTTCCTCAATGAGGGCGATGGCCTGGCTTTCGTCCATGAACTGCGTCAGGTCTGTCTTGCCCAGTTTGTGGATGAAGTTGAGCTTGCCATCTGAGAACAGCCCGGCCCCGCCGATGCCGGAGAGGATGTTGCACGGCTTGCAGTGAATGCAGCCCAGCCGGCCCACCGGACAGTCGCGCCGCAGGGCCTGCTTGCCTTTTTCAATCACCAGCACGGAAAGATTGGTGTTTTCGCCCAACCAAGCGGCGGCGAATAGCCCGGCCGGTCCCCCGCCGACGATGATGACGTCATATTGCGTGCGTGCGGTTTTGCCTGCGGTCATGGAGGATCCTCTTCGGGTTGAAGTTCCGGGGCAAAGCGCGTGCGGCCGGATGGTTATCGTTTACCACCCGCGCCCGGCATCCCGCAAGGGGGCATGCGGGGATGCCGGCGCAAAAAAAAGTTTCTGTGCCGTGTAACCCCCGCGTTCGGGGCGGCGTCGTACTGTGCATGGAGCACTCCTTCGTGTCCCTTGGGGAGGGGAGACGAGGGGGAAGCCAATGATCTGATTCTGCCTGCGGCCAGGAGCCGTACCACGACGCGTGACCGTTTTCGTTTGGCAATGCGTTTTGGTGTTTTGCGCCCTCATCATTGGCGTGGAGAGGGCGGGCAAGGAGTTTCCTATGCAGATCAGCTCATCGTCGAGCAGCTCAGTAAGCTCGATGTACAACATGGATGAGATGGACAGTCAGCTGGCCAACAGCATCGTCTCATCAAAGGATACGGATTCCAGCGGGACTGTGGACGCCTCGGAGCTTGGCGTCACGGATTCTGATATCGCCGAGTTCGATACGGATGGCGATGGCGTATTAAGCTCTGCGGAGCTTGCGGCGGCGCTCTCCGCCAAGCGGGCGAAGATGCAGTCGCAAATGCAGAGCGAGATGTCGCAGAGCAGCCAACTGGGCATGCTGCAAACCAGTTTGAGCAGCACCTCGTCGACATCGGACTCATCGAGCACGCCGAGTGTTGACGACATGGTTCAGCAGTTGTTCAGCGATTCCGGCAGCGGCGAATCGGCCGATATTGCGGTGAGCGCAAGCTCGGGCGGCACCTCCACGACAAGCAACGCCAGTGCGCTGCTGAGCAATGCGTCGAGCACGTTGACGAGTTTGCTGGAGGAAATGGACTCGCGGATGGCCGAGACCATTTTGAACATGAAGGATGCGGATGGCGACGGCTCGCTTTCGGCTTCGGAGCTTGGCGTGTCGTCCTCGCAGCTGTCCAGCCTGGACACTGACGGCGACGGCGTGGTGAGTGAAAGCGAACTTACCGCGGGGCTCAAGAGCGAGCGGGAAAGCATGATGGCCGAGAATGGCGGCGTCATGCCGCCGCCGCCGACGGATTCCGGCAGCGGCGCTGCCAGTTCAAGCGGTTCGACCAGCGCGACGTCAAGCGTCAGCTCCTCGTCCGATTCGCAGAGCATCGACGCGCTGATGGAGAGCATGTTCAGCTCCTCGACGTCCACGGGGTTGAACTCCAGCACGAACAGCAGCTCGGACACGCTCACCGCGAGCATGTTGTCCGACTTCCTGCTGCGGCAGCGGGCCAGCAGCGCGTATCAAAGCGTCGACAATCTCATCGCTGGGCTCTTTGACAGTGATGCGACGTCGCAGTCGGTGTCCTTAAGCGCCTGATGGCGCACACCGGCTGTGGACCCTCCCGGGGGGGCCGGTCTGGTCAACCGGCTCCCCCAACTTTGACAGGGGCAACTTGCAGTGGCTAGAATCTGGGGAGGTTCGGGCGTTGCACGATTGGCGCTGGAGAGCGCAGAGAAGCTGGAATGAACGACGCCGAAATTGTGCGCCGAGTTTTGGATGGTGATGTGAACGCCTACGCGCAGCTTGTGGATGAACACTGCGCGCAGATACTTGCCATCACCTCCAGACATGTGCCGCAGGACCGGGCCGCGGAAGTCGCCCACGAAGCTTTCGTGCGCGCCTTTGAACGGCTCGGCACGTTTAAGGGAGAGAGCCCGTTCGTGCATTGGCTCACCCGCATCGCTCTTCGGCGTTGCGCTGATTTCTGGCGAGGTCAGGCCAGATGCCGTGAAACGGTGTTCAGCGCGCTTGGCTCCGGCGCCCAGGAATGGGTGGAGAATATTCCCGACGTTGCGGCGGACGGCCTTGAGGCCCACGCCGAGCGCAGCGAGGCCGGCGCCATTTTGGACTGGGCGTTGGCGCAACTCGCCCCGGACGACCGCCTTGTGCTCACCATGACGCACATGGAGGGCCAGCCCTTGAGCGACGTTGCGGAGTTGATGGGCTGGAGCCTTTCGAAGGTGAAGGTGCGCTCGCACCGGGCGCGGCACAAGCTGCGCGATGTGTTGGGCCATATGCTCGACTAAAACCGCAAGGAGGTGCAATCATGGATGATCGCAGACTCGACAACCTCGAGCAGGCGCTTCTTGCTCACGCCCGTTCCCGCCAGGCTGCGGCGCTGCCGCATGACTTTACGGCGCGGGTGATGCGCGAGGTGCGGCAAAGGGCCGAGCGCGGCGCGGATTTTTGGGACGTGTTCGGCCTTGTGGCCCGGCGTTTCGCCCCAATCTGCGCGCTTATGGCCACGGCCGTGTGCGGGTACGCCCAGTTCATGGACCGCGTGCTGGGTCAGGCCCTGCTTTCGCTCTCCATGCATGGCGCGGGGGTCGTCACCCTGGCCGGACTGATGCCATGAGGACGCGCTGATGAAATCGTGGAGAGCCTGGCTTCTTGTCGCCGTTATTTTTTTGGCTGGCGCCGCCGCCGGCGGGTTCGGCATGCGGCTTTATATGGCCCGGCACTTGCCGGAGCTTTTGAGCCACACGCGCCAGCGGCTGGAAGAGTTCTTTCTGGACAACATCGACCGCGAGGTGGGGGGGCTGACCGAGCCGCAACGCAAGGCTATCCTGCCCATTCTGCGCGATGCCGTGGCCAAGGGGGAGATAATCCGCGAGTCCGTGCATGGACAGATGGACAAGGTGATGGATGCCGCGGACGCGCGCGTGGCCGCTGAGCTGACGCCGGAGCAGCGCGTGAAGTTTTTGGAGTTCCGCGCCCGCATGGAGCAGCTGCGGCGCGAAGGGGGCGGGCCTGACGGTCCAGGCGGCCCCATGCCGCCGCCCCCGCCCGGTTTTCCTCCCGGCCCGCCGCCGCACACCCCCGCA
>MNUQ01000019.1 GCA_001871085.1 Desulfovibrionaceae bacterium CG1_02_65_16 | reverse complement strand
GCCGCGTCCCCTCGAAACATCTCGCTCGCGACGGGCCTATGAGAGAAGTGAAGAAGACGGAAGAGCCCCGGACGTGATTGCGCGTCCGGGGCTCTTCCGCTTGGCGAGAGGGGGAGCGGAGCGCGTCGGCTGGTGGCTATCCCCCCGCGCTCCGGCTGACGGCAGCCGGAGCTATCCTGTCCCACACGTGCTCACGCGTGCCTAATACTTTTCCTCTTTCCAGCCCTCAATGCCGATGCAGCGCTTGGGGCACAGGCTGATGGCCTCGCGCACCTCGTCGTGGGTGGCGTATTGGCGCTTGAGATAGGGCCGGCCGGGGCCGTCGTCCCAGCCGAAGATCTCGGGGCAGATTTCGGCGCAGCCGGAGCAGGCGTTGCAGCGCGAAAGGTCGAGGAGCACTTCGTACATGCTGTCGTCGGCCATGGAGGATCCTTCCTTAAACGTTGAAGCGGAATTCGACGATGTCGCCGTCCTGCATGATGTAGTCCTTGCCTTCCAGCCGGGCCAGCCCAAGCTCCTTGGCCTTCTTGAAATCGCCGGCCTTGAGGAAGTCCTGATAGCCGATGACCTCGGCGCGGATGAAGCCCTTCTGGAAATCAGTATGAATGACGCCGGCGGCCTCCGGCGCGGTTGCGCCCACGCGCACCGGCCAGGAGCGCACCTCCTTGTCGCCGGCGGTGAGGAAGCTCATGAGGCCGAGGAGTTTGTAGGTGCGGCTGATGACCTTGTCCAGCGCGCTCTCCGTGAGGCCCAGATCGGTCAGGAACATGGCGCGCTCCTCCGGATCCTCAATGGCGGCAAGCTCGCGCTCCAGCCGGGCGGCCACCACCATGTGCATCTGTCCGTCGCCGTCGGCGGGTGTTTCAAAGGAGTCCATGGCGGTTTCGGCCACGTTCCACACGTAGAGGATGGGCTTGGCGGAAAGGAAACGGAAGCCGCGCATGGCGGGCTCGGCGCACAGGGCGGGGTCCAGCCGCAAGGGCTTCTCCTCCTCCAGCATGACGCGGGCGCGGTTCAGGCATTCCTCCTCTTTGGCGTCAACAAGATCCTTGTTTTTTTTCTTGTCGTTGGCCATGCGCTCCAGGCGCTTCTCCACCACGGCCATGTCGCTGACGAGCAGATCGGCCTCCACCGCGCCGTGCTGCGCCTTGGGATCGGAAAGGCCGGTGAAGGCGTCGAGCATGCAGAGATGGCAGTCGTAAGGACGGATGTCGTTGAGCACGCGTTCGCCCAGTCCGCCGGCCTTGCCGCCGCCGCCGGAAACGTCCAGGTATTCGATCTCGCTCAAGGTGATTTTCTTGGGATTAAAGAGCTTGATGAGCGGGTCCAGGCGCGGCTCGGGCACCTTGACCATGGCGCGGTTGCCCGCGGCCGCGGCTTTTTCGCCGGCCAGCGCGGCGAACATGTCCGTCTTGCCGGAGCCGGAAAATCCGAAAATGGCGGTTTTCATGAATGTTCCTTGCGTGTGGGATATGCCGGCGGCTGCCGGAAGGACAATACCGTAGTCGCAAGCGCGCCAGGTTGCAAGGCCAGGGGCATTCGCTGGGCATTCGGTCAGGGGCACCCGTCGGGCATTCGCCGGGCATTCGCCGGGCATTCGCCCAGGGGTGTGCGCCAGAGCCGCTCGGGGGGGGGCGTTCTCCCCGCCGCGCAGTCTGGGCGCGCGCGTTTGTCTCCCGCCGGGAATTGCCGTACAGTGGGCGCACATCGGGTGAAGGAGGGCGCGCATGTCTGGCGAGCGGAACATCTATCTCATTGGGGCTCGGGCCAGTGGGAAAACCACGCTTGGCCGCAAGCTTGCGGCGCGGCTTAAACGCCTCTTTGTGGATACGGACCGGCGCGTGCGTCTGGCCACCGGCAAATCCGTGGCCGAATTGGTGGCGGAGGGCGGCTGGCCCGCCTTCCGCGAGGCCGAGGGCGTGGTCCTGGCCGAGGTGGCGGTGTTTTCCGGTCAGGTGGTGTCCTGCGGGGGAGGCATTGTGCTGGAAGAGGACAACCGCGAGCTGCTCCAGCGCGGCATTGTGCTGTATTTGCAGGCCCCGGCGGAGATTCTGGCCGGGCGGCTCATGCGCAACCCCATTGAGGCGCAACGTCCGCCGCTCACGGGCGACGGCGTGGTGGACGAAATAACCCGGGTGCTGGACGAGCGCGAGCCCTTGTACCGGGGTTGCGCCAACGCCGTGCTGCCGGCCGATGCCCCCCTCCCGGAGCTCACGGAGCTGGCCCTGGCGGAAATTGCGCGCCTGGGCGGCGGCGGTCCGGCCGGAGCCAAGGCCGCCTCGGCCGGCCGCCCCGGTGTTTGACGCTGTTGCCCGAAGCGCTGTTGCCCGAAGCGTTGTTGCCGGGCGCGGGTGAATTTCGTAGCATGCGCGCAAGCGCTGGAGGTGCCCCATGAGCGCCTGGAAGCTGGAGACCACCATCGGCGCGGCGGAGCTGCCGCGGCTGCTGCGGCAATTGGCCCAGGCGCTGGAAACCGGCGCGGGCGAGGCCGGCGGGCTGCTTTCCGGGTTTCCCGCGTCGCCGGGCGAAGTGGCCTTCGCGGTCGAGCGCCAGGGCGCGGATTACGCGCTCACGCTGACGGCCAGACGCGGCGAGGACGGAATGGCCTCGGGCTCCCCTTCGGGGGAAAGGTCCTCTGGGCGGATGCAAGACCGAATGGCCTCCGGCCGAATGGCCCGCGAGACGGACGCGGCGGAGCGCGCGCGGGAAAAGTACCGCCAGCTCAAAAAGCTTATGCAGGCGAACTACAAGCTTTTGCGCCGCGCGGCGGAGGAAGGGCGCATGCCCGAGCCCGAGGCGCTGGAGTCCTTTTTGGCCCTGTGCGCCGGCATGGCGGAAACGGCGCAGCCGCTGTTGCCCGCGCATGGCGCCGAGGCCTCCGAGCTGGCGCGCGCGGGTAAGGCTTTTGTGGAAGACGCCCAGGACCTGCGCCGGGCCGCGGCCGCGCGCAACCCCCGCGCCATGACCGAGGTCTTTGCCCGGCTGGAGCGCCGCAAAACCGCCTGCCACGCCCAGTTTCGCTAGGCGGCGCGCGGGCGCGGAGCATGCGGGTTCGTGCAGGGCCCGGTGGCCTTGGCAACGAGTATGCGGGAAACAATGAAGGAGCACGGATGAAACGCCAGCATCAGCACGAGGGCTGCGCCGCCCCGACAATCGCGCCCATGACGCCCGATGTGACGGAAGCCGACGAGCGGCTTTTCGCCCGGCTCACCGACACCACCCTCGACGCCGAGGCCGAGGCGCGCATCCTGACGCCCGGCGTGGTTCTGCCCGCGCAGGACTCGGTGCTCGCCGTGCATTGGCACCCGGAGCACGTGCCCCTGGCGCTCATAAAAAAACGTATCGAGGCCAGCTTTCCGGCCATGCGCAAAAGCCTCATCATCCCCACCCAGCACAACGAGCTGCTGAGTTACGGCCCGTATTCCGGGGTGGAGGTGGACTGTTATTCGCGCGGGTTCAACCAGAAGGTGCAGCTTTTGCTGCATTTCCGTACGGAGCGCATGAGCGAGGCGCATGTGCTGAAAAGCATGCTGGCGCACACCCACGCCTACCGCCAAAGCCAGTTGTTCGACTACGTCGCCACCGTCACCCGGCCCGACGAGGCCCGGCTGGCCCGAGCCGCGCGCGAAACCGGGTCCGACCCGGAGGTGGTGGCGCTTGCGCGCACCTGCTGCCTCAAGCTGGAAAAGCTCATGGACCGGCACGCGGGCGACATGCCCGTGGACGCCATCAAGAACAAGCTGGTTCGCAACTTCGTGGACGGCCTGCGGCCGTCCTTGGGCGAGGTGACCGCCAACCGCGTGCAGGTGTTCCTCAAAGAGGTCAAGGCGGTGGTGAAGGAGCAGTTCCCCCTCACCTACTTTTACCGCACGTCCGAGTTCATCGAGGAAGTCCGGTCCCTGCACGGCGGCGTGGTCATTCCCCACCCCGAGCAGTTCTGGCCCATTCTGCTGGCCGATTACGACGTGGACGGCTACGAGGTGTGGAATCCGCAGTCGCAGCGCTACACGGAATTCCTCATCTCCGTCCTGTACGAGAAGAACCGCCGGCGCGGCAATGGCGAGCGCCGCATGCTCGTGTTCATGGGCGACGACACGCACATGGGCGAAAAGACCCTGCCGCCGCACGGCGGCACCGATCCCGCCAAGGCCGGCCGGGAAATCGGCCTGCAGCCAGCCTGGGATGATTTGTCCATCGGCAAGAAGCTCATTGTGGCGGATATGGATCGCGCGCGCGTCATTGAGGAATACGCCGCCCGTCTGGATGGCTCCAGCGGCCTGAGTGGCCATGGCGATCTGGCGGCGGCATAAGGAGGGCACATGGGCAACGATCAGAAGTTCGTGTTTGAATCCATGCAGGACGCCGAGAGCATTCGCAAATACCTGCAAGCCGTCATGGATGGCCTGGGCAAGGGCCGGCTGGTGGTGGCCGCCGGACGCGAGGAATTCGTGCTTCAGCCCACGGAGCTCTTGACCTTTACCGTAAAGGCGCGGCGGCGCGGCGGTTCGGGCCGGCTGGCGCTGGCCATCTCCTGGCGCTGCCCCGAGGAAGACGCGCCCAAGGCCGGGGAAACCCTTAAAATCGAGGCCTAGCCATGAGCGGACTGGAGGGGTTGGAGGAGAATTTCCGTTTCCTCGTGCTGGAGGTGACCAGCCAGATGGCCGAGACGCGCGCCTTTGTGGCCGCGCCCAGCCACGCCGGCTACGACAAGGTCGTCTCGCGCGACGACTACATCGACAACCTCAAGAACATCGTGGAGGACGCCTGCTATTCGCGCATCCACAGCGCCCACGGTCTCTCCAAACGTGACATCGACCGCATCCGGGGCCTGCAGATCATCTCCGCCAATCTGGAGCGCATTGCCGACTACTGCGTGAACATCGCCGGGCAAATGCGCTACCTGAAGGACACGAGCGTTCTTGCCCGGCACAATCCCGGCCCGCTGTTCGATGTCATCGACGAGGGCCTGGCGCGCATTCTTGAGGTGCGCTCCCGCGCGGACGTGAACGGGGCCCTTGGCATCTGCCGGGCGGAGTTCGACCTGGACCGGCTGTACAAGGACGTGTTCGACTCGGTGATGGACGAGCTGCGCCAGGGGCGCGACGTGCAGACCGGCGTCACCGCCATTTTCATTTTCCGCTATCTGGAGCGCATCGGCGACTCCATGCTCAACATCGGCGAGGCGCTCATCTTTTCCGTCATCGGCGAAAAGATCAAAATAGAGCAGTTCCAGGCCCTGCAGCAAACGCTTTCCACCGCGGGCTTCGAGGGCGATGTGGAGGACATCGACTTCCGCTCCATCTGGGGCACGCGCTCGGGCTGCCGCATCGGCCGGGTGAGCCACAAGGACGCCGCCCCCGCCGATCCCGCCCAGGGCGGCGTGTTCAAGGAGGGCAACGCCAAAAAAATACGCCGCGAGCGCGAGAACCTGGAGCTGTGGGCCAAGGTCTCGCCCGGCACGGGCCCGCGCATCTTCAGCTACCACGAGGAGGGCGACAGCGCCTCCATGCTGGTGGAGTTTCTGCCCGGCTGCACCTGGACCGAGGTGGTGCTGACCGCCGCCCCGGACGTGCTGGAGGACGCCATTTTCGTGTTTGAGCAGACCGTGGGCGACATTTGGCGCAGCACTCTGGAAATGGGCGAGGCCGCCACCAACGCCATGAGCCAGATGGAGGAGCGCATGGCCGCCGTGCGCCACGTGCACCCGGATTTTTTCCGCCAGGAGAAACGGATGGGGTCGGTGTCCATTTCCTCCACCGAGGAGCTTATCGCCCAGTGCCACGCGGTGGAGGCCACCCTGCGCACGCCCATGACCGTGCTGCTGCACGGCGACTTCAACGCCAACAACATCGTTTTCGACCAGGGCGCGCCGCGCGTGCATTACGTGGACCTGCACCGCACCCACCGGGGCGATTTTGTGCAGGACGCCTCGGTGTTCCTGGTGTCCTTCTTCCGCATGCCGATATTCGAGCCGAACCTGCGCCGGCGCATCAACCACATGATCGCCTCGTTCTTTGAGCACTCGCGTGACTTCGCCGACGACATCGGCGACACGGCGTGGCAGGCGCGGCTTGCGCTGGGGCTGGCCCGGTCGCTGATGACCAGCACGCGCTTCGAGCTCAACTACGAGTTCGCCCGCGAGATGTTCCTGCGCGCCCATTACCTGATGGAAGGGCTGCTGGCGCACGCGGGCAAACCCTGGGAGGACTATTGTCTGCCCAGGCCCATCCTGTTCTACTAGGCCGGAGGGGAAGCCGTGCGCATCGCCGTTGTGGGAATTCATGGGGGCTGGTCCAGCGAGCGCCTCGCCGACGCCGTGGGCCGGGCCACGGGGGAGCGCATTCTGGTCGACCTGGACCGCGCCCGGCTGGACCTGGCCGCGGGCAGGCTGCTTTGCCCGGATCAGGACGGGCGCATCGTCGACCTGTGCGCGGTGGACGCCCTGTGCGTCAAGAAGGTCGCCGGCGGCTACGCCCCGCAGATGATCGACCGGCTGGAGATGCTGCGCGTGGCCACCGCGCGCGGGGTGCGCGCCTTTTCCGACCCGGAGCGCATTCTACGTCTGGTGGACCGGCTGGCCTGCACCGTCACCCTGGCCAACGCCGGCGCGCCCCTGCCGCCCACCACCATCACCGAGGATCTGGCCGAGGCGCTTTGCGCCGTGCGCGCCTATGGCCGGGCCGTGCTCAAACCGTTGTTCACCTCCAAGGCGCGGGGCATGGCGCTCATCGACGCCGAGGCCCTGGACGCCGGGGAGGTTGCGGCGGCCCTGGCCGGCTTCAAGGTGGGCAATCCGGTCATGTACATCCAGCAGGCCGTCGATTTGCGCGGGCAGGACCTTGGCGTGTGTTTTTTGGGCGGGGAGTATCTGGGCACCTACGCCCGTCGCAAGGCGTCCGATGCGGACGGCGGCGGGGCCGGCGGCATGACCGGCGGAAGGGCCGGAGGCTCCGCCTGGAGCACCAGCACGGCCAGCGGCGGCCGCTACGCCCCCTTCGATCCCTCGCCGGAAATAATCGAGTTGGCGCGGCGCGCGGGCGCGCCCTTCGGGTTGGACTTCACCTGCGTGGACGTGGCCCTCACCGACGCCGGGCCGTATGTCTTCGAGGTCTCGGCCTTTGGCGGGTTCCGTGGGCTGCTGGCCGCGCGCGGCATGGACGTTGCGGAGCTGTTCACCTCGCATGTGCTGCGGGAGCTGGCGCGTTGAGCGGGCCGGCCCCCGTCGCTCCCGTGAGTTTTGAGGCGCTTGTGCGCGCCCTGGCCGCACGCGCGGCCGCGCCCCACGTGCTGCGCCTGCGGCTGGAGGAGCTCTCCGTGCGCGTGCGCAGCAACTCCGAGGCGACCATCGCGGACCTGCGCGGCTATTTCGCGCCGTTCCTCGCGTCCGGAGCGGATGCCCAGGCGAACGCCGCCGACATCGACCTGCTGTTCCTCGACGGCCCGGTGGAGGAGCCGCCCGTTGCGCTGGCCACCCGGCCGCATCTGCCCGGCAAAAGGCCGGACAAGGAGCGCGCGGCCGATTTGCCCGGCGAGAACGGCGGGCCGGGCGGACGCGTGGTGCGCAAGCAGGCCACGGGCATGCTCTTTGTCTTTGGCGCCGGGCCGGGACCGGATATCGCCCTGGGCCCCTGCGCGCGCAATCGCAACCAGCTGGTGAATTTTTTGTGCGCGCGCTACATGGAGCGCCGTGTGGCCGCTGGCTGGGCGCTGGGGCACGCCGCCGGCGTTGTGGCCCCGCGCACGGGCAGGGGGCTGGCCCTGTGCGGCTTTTGCGGCATGGGCAAAAGCACGCTGGCCCTGCATCTTGTGGCGCGCGGCTGCGACTTCTTGAGCAACGACCGCGTGCTCGTCGAGCCGGCGGCCGCGCCGGCCGGCTCGGCCACGCTGCACGGCATCCCCAAGCATCCGCGCCTGAACCCCGGCACGGCGCTGGGCAACCCGGAGCTGACCCGGCACCTCGCCCAGGCCCTGCCGGAGGCGCTGCGCCGCGCCTACGCGGATTCGCCCCCGAGTGAGCTCTACGCCGTGGAGGACAAATACGACGCCATCATCGACGACTGCTTCGGCCCGGCTGCGACGCCTCTGGGCGGTCCGAGGCGCTCGCGCTTTCGTCTGGCCGCGCCGCTCGCCGGCGTGGTGGTGCTTAACTGGCGGCACGGCGGCGGCCCCTGCACCGCGCAGCGCGTGGATTTGGCCCAGCGTCCGGACCTGCTCTCGGCCCTGCGCAAGCCGCCCGGCGTGTTCTACCTGACCCCGGCGCTTGCGCGCGCGCGCCTCACCCCCGCGCAGCATCTGGAGGCGCTTTGCGGCGCGCCGGCGCTGGAGCTCTGCGGCGGTTCGGACTTTTCCCTGGCGGCCTCGGCCTGCCTGGACTTCATCAGCGAATAAGGACGGCGAATCATGAGCGGCAACACCTTCGGCACCCTCTTCAAGCTCACCACCTTTGGGGAATCGCACGGCGCGGGCCTTGGCGGCGTCGTGGACGGCTGCCCGCCGGGCGTGGCCATCAGCGAGGAGGTCATCCAGCTGGAGCTGGACCGCCGCAAGCCCGGCCAGGGCGGCCCGGCCGCCACCGCGCGCAAGGAGTCCGACACGGTGCGGCTGCTCTCCGGCGTGTTTGAGGGGCTGACCACCGGCACGCCCATCGGCTTCACCGTCATGAACGAGGACCAGCGCTCGCGCGACTACTCGGCCATCATGGACGTGTACCGCCCGGGCCACGCCGATTTCGGCTACGAGGCCAAATTCGGCCGGCGCGACTATCGGGGCGGCGGGCGCTCGTCCGGCCGGGAAACGGTCTCGCGCGTGGCCGGCGGGGCCGTGGCCCAGCAGTTTCTGCGCGGGCTCGGCATCACCGTGGCCGCGGCCACCGTGGAGCTGGGCGGCATAGCCGCCGCCGGGCGCGATTTTGAGGGCGCGCAGGACCGGCCGTTTTTCAGCGCGGACAAGGCGTCCGCCACGGCCTGGGACGAGCGCGTGCGTGTGGTGAAGACCGAAGGCGACACCCTCGGCGGCGTGGTCGAAATCCGCGCCAGCGGCCTGCCCGCAGGCCTGGGCGAGCCGGTGTTCGACAAGCTGGACGCGCGCCTGGCCTACGCCCTCATGGGCGTGGGCGCGGTGAAGGGCGTGGAGGTGGGCGCGGGCTTCTCCGCCGCGCGTCTCACCGGCAGCCGGAACAACGACCCCATGAGTCCCGAGGGCTTTCTCTCCAACAACGCCGGGGGCATCCTGGGCGGCATGTCCACCGGGCAGCAGCTTATCGTGCGCGCGGCCGTCAAGCCCATTCCCTCCATCGCCAAGCCGCAGCAGACCGTGACCAGCGCGGGCGAGCCGCGTAGCATCACCATCGGCGGCCGGCACGACATCTGCGCCATTCCGCGCATTGTGCCCGTTCTCAAGGCCATGGTGCTGCTGGCGCTGGCCGACTTCGTCCTGCT
>MNUQ01000123.1 GCA_001871085.1 Desulfovibrionaceae bacterium CG1_02_65_16 | reverse complement strand
AATGGCGCCCGGAGAGCCGGGGATCCACAGCAGAAGCAGGCAGAGAATGGAGGTAAGCGCGCCGACGTTGCAGTAGAAGGTCTTCAGTCCCTTGCCCTCGGCGTTGGTGCCGATGAGCATGCGGCGGGCGGCCAGGCACGTGAACAGGTAGCCGATGGAGGTGCCCACGGCGCTCATGTCAACCGTCCAGGCCACGGCGGACCGGCCGGCGTACGGAGTCAGCAGCACGACGAAGATCGTAAAGAGAATGGCCTTGTACGGGGTCTTGTACTTGGGGTGAATCTCGCCGAACCATGCGGGCAGCATGTGGCTGCGGGCCATGGCGAACAAAAGGCGGGTGGCGGCGACGTAGAAGCCGTTGATGCCCGTGCACACGGCGCCAAGCACCGCGCAGGCGAGAACGACGGCGCCGAACTTGCCGAAGGCCATGACGGCCGCTTCAGCCGTGGCCCAGGCGGTTCCGCCGCTGGCCCGCTGCTCGGCCATCTTGCTGAGCATTTCGGGGTAGGGGATGACGAGGCCGGTGGACAGCATCACTAGGCTGTACAGAATCATGCCGGCAAAGATGGAGATGAACATGATGTTGCGGGCGCGTGACGGATCGAAGGCGAACTCCTCGGCGGATTGGGGCACCGTGTCGAAGCCCACGTAGAGAAATGGCGAAATGGCGAAGATTGTGAGCACGCAGGAGAACGCGGTCTTGCCCTCGGCGAAGACCGGGGCGAGATTGGTGATGTGCGTCGTGTCCAGCGCGGAAGCCCCGCTGAACAGGGCCAGGGTGCCGAACGTGAGCATGAAGGCCAGCACCACCTGGATCTTGCCGGCAAAGCCGATGCCGCGATAGTTCATGATGCCGAAGAGGAGCACCGCAATGCTCATCAAAATGACCTCGCCGGCATAAACCTTCCAGCCGGCGATGGTGTAAAGCTCGCCAAACTCAAGGAATCCTGGCAGCAGGAAGCGGCAGATGAGTGCGAGCGCCGAGATATTGATGGCGATGATGGCGATGTAGCCGATGATGATGGCCCAGCCGCAGATGAAAGCGGCGGTGGGGCCAAAACCAATATAGGCCCAGGCGAACGAGCCGCCGGCCACCGGGGCGTATTTGATCATGTAGCTGTAGGCGATGGCCACGAAGCTGATAAGGAACCCGCCAATGGCGAAGCCGAGTAATGTGCCGAGCGGGCCGGCCTGGGGCAGAAACATGTCGCCGGGCAGTACAAAGCACCCCCACCCGATGATGGACCCCAGCGCTAGCGCGCAGACTTGAATTGGAGACAGTGTTTTGTTCAAGCTTACCTGTTCTGGCATGGTCTTCTTCAACCTCCTCAAGTTGATGATGCACTCGCCATAAAACAATGTTGGAACGTATGCAGCTAAAGCATGGACCCACTTGAACCATGCTCAATGAACGGAAGCTTGACAGTAACAGCTATCATATCACTCTCGCCGTAATCATGTACGGCGCGTCGGATATTCTTGTTTAGCAACTCGTGTGCCACGACAATAACGACGGGATGCAGCAACAACTATTGGGGCGATAGGGACCGGGCGGCTTCGCTGAGCGCTTCAGAAAAGATAAAAATTTTTCTTTTCCGATAGGATTTTTCCAGAATAACTGTTTTCCTTTTCTCCACGCTCATCGGCCACTGCCCCGATCCTTTCGCGTAATCGTCTTAAACCTTGCGGCCCAAGGGCTTTCCTCCGCGTGCCGGCCTGGCGGCCTTGTCTTTGCATGCCAGCATGCAAACATCCGGACACATCTCTGGGAGGTTGACATGATGACGCGAAAGGCGTTGCTGGCGGAGGTTATTGAGCGGGAACTCCTTATGTTTCAAAGCGTGAACAGCCAGGGGGGCAAGGCCGCTTGCCAAGCTATGCCCGAGTCCTTTCGGCTCATGCGCGAGATCACCCATGCCGTCCTCTCCGACGCTTTTCTGGTGAGCTACGTTCAGGACCTGCGCCGCACGGAGCAGGACGGACGCAATCTCATGACGGAGAAGTATGCGATCATGGAAGGATTGCTCGCACCGATCAATCCAGATCCCCGGATCCCGGGGATAGTGGATTGTGAGGCGGACTGGCGCGAGGCCGTGGCCGCGGAGTTCCCCCACACTGTGGAGCCGGATGCCGACAAGGCCTTTGGGCGCTATCTTTGCGCGGAGCTGCAAACCTGCTCGCCGCGCACCATAGAGGCCTATGCCGAATGTGTGGACAAGGCGCGCCGCGAGGGGCGAAACCTAGCCCGAGAACGCTATGACCTTCTTATGAGCAGGCTTGGCTTCGGGTCCCTCGCGGAGCGCGAGGCCTCCTTCAACGCGTAAGGCTGGAATGCCCCCCTGCGCGATACGGACAGAGCATGTTTACGACCGAACAAATTGTGATCTCCATCGCCTGGCTTTGCGGGGGCTTTATTTCCGGTGTCAGCGGCATTGGCGGGGCCATGTTCGCCGTGCCTATCGCCGCGACATTCATCCCGATGCATGAGGTCATCGCGCTCAGCTGTATTCTGAACGTGGCCATGGACACGGGAATCTGCGTCATGCAGTGCCGGTTCTGCCGCCTGCGCGCCATCATTCCCATGCTGGCCGGAACCATCCCCGGCTCCATCGCCGGCCTGTATATTCTGAAATTCATGCCCGGAAACGTGCTGCAGGGCGGCGTGGGGCTGCTCCTGTTGTTTTACGTCTGGTGGCAGCATGCCTCGCGCAAGACCAAGCCCCATGGCGAATCCGCTCCGGTGGGCGCCGCAGCCGGATTCGCCGCCGGCGTGCTGGGCACCGCCATTTCCTTCGACGGGCCTCCGGTTGGCGCCTATGGGCTTTACGCCGGCTGGCCCTCCCGCGTCTTTCTGGGCACCATCAGCGTGTTCTTCGTCATCCGCGGCGCGTTGACCTGCGTTCTACAGGGCTCCGCCGGCTTCTATACCCCAACCATCATCAACTATGCGCTGTACGGCATCCCCGCGACATTTCTGGGAACCCTGCTCGCGTACCCCGTCACCAAGCACATTCCGCAGGCCGTCTTCCGCCGTGTGCTCAAATTTGTCATCGCGGTGGCGGGGGCGATTTGCCTTGTGCGGGCGTTCTTGCCCAGCACGCTTGCCTAGCTGTAGAATCGTAAATTCGGCGCGGGGGAGCACGGAAATGAGCAGGCGCCAGTCCAGCGGAACGCGGAGCCCCAAACTTCCCTGCCGGGCGCAGGCTGCCGGCGGCGCAAGACGTTGCCGCACGCTCCGGGCGTGGTGCGGCAGCGAGGCGTTCTTGGCGGATTGTCGCAAGCCGCATACGCAGTGGCCATGCCTGCGGAAAAGTGCGGACCGGCCCTGCGCCTCCGCCTGGCGGGCACAGGCCGGACCTGGGCGTTTTGCCGCGGCGCAGCGGCGGCAGCGGCAAGGAAACACGGTGCAAGGGGGCTTGCCCCCACTTTGCGCCACGCGTTGATTGCGGATTTTAGACCGGCATCGTAGTGCAGTTTTGACCGGGAATTCGTACAGTCCTGGTGAGGGGCTTTGACTGCAGGCCATTTTGGAGATGTCGACAATGAAAATTGACATTCGCAAGTTTTACAATGTCAGCCGGGCAAACGTGCTGACGACGGAGCTGACGGCCATATGGGATTCCATGGCCGTCGGCGTTGCCGTTGTAAACGCCAAGGGCGTTTGCGAATACATGAATCCAATCCAGCGCCGCACGGACGGGTTCACGCAGATCAATGTTGTCGGGCGGCATATCACCAATCTTTATCTTCCGTACGAACGCGATATTATTCCCACCATGGAGTGCCTGCAAAAGCGCGAGCCGCTTTTGAAGAGGGCCTATTGGTACAAGACGACAAACAACTATCTTGCCAGCACGGTCACGGATTTTTTCCCGCTTTTTGAGCATGGCGCAATAGACGGCTGCATCGCCTTCGTCATCTGGCTGGGCCCAGCCACCTTTGGCGACCATGGGAGGAAGGCGAAGTCGACGCCCCTTACGCCCAGCAGCAGCCCCCCCCTGTATACCTTTGAGAGCCTTGTTGGCCGCGACAAGACGTTGCGCACAGTTGTCTCCACCGCCCAAATAGCGGCCAAGACCTCGTCCTCGGTGATGATCTGGGGTGAATCCGGCGTCGACAAGGAGGTTTTCGCCCAGGCCATCCACACGGAAAGCGAGCGGAGCAAGAGGCCGTTCATCCCCGTGAACTGCGCGGCGATTCCGGAAAACCTGCTGGAGGGCATTCTGTTCGGGACGGCCAAGGGAGCCTACACCGACGCGACGGACAAGCCCGGCCTTTTCGAGGAGGCGAGCGGAGGCACCATTCTGCTCGACGAGCTGAACTCCATGCCGCTTGCTTTGCAGGCCAAACTCCTGCGGGTGTTGCAGGAAAAGCGCGTGCGCCGGCTTGGATCCCACACCGAAATTTCGGTGGACACCCGCATCATCAGCATCCTCAATGAATCCCCCTTGCGGGCGGTGGAGAGCGGCACGTTGCGGCGGGACCTGTATTACAGGCTCGCCGTGATCGGGTTGGAGATTCCCCCCCTGCGGGAACGCAAGGACGACATACCGCTTCTGGTCCGCTATTTTGTGGACAACTCGGATCTGCGCTCCTCGCATGACTCCGTGGTCCTTTCGGACAACGTGCTCCAGCTGTTCCAGGGGTATGACTGGCCCGGGAACATCCGCGAGCTCGCCCACGTGGTCGAGTGCTGCATGGTCATGCTGGGGCCGTCCGACTTCATTGACGAGGGCACCCTGCCGCAGCATTTCTTTGATGCCCGCAGCGCCGGCTGTAAGCTGTGCAGCCGTGTCGAGACGCACGCCCCGGCGCCGGCGTTTCAGGAAGCCGCCGGCCCAGGCTACTTCGACTACAGCGGCGTGAAGCGCAACGACATCATCCCGCTCAAGAGCTGCCTGAACCAATACGAGCGCCAGTGCATCGTCAACGTTCTGCGCGTGACGGGCGGCAATGTGGCCAAGGCGGCCCGCATTCTCGAAATGACCGCGGCTGGCCTGCGCTACAGGATCAAGACGCTGGACATCGGCGACGTGTATTGACCTGCGCCCCGCGGCGTTCTTCGCGGGAACCAAGCACTAAAAGAAATCAGAATAGGAAGAATTTTTTCTTATTCGAAAGATTTGTTGCGCCGGTAGGCGTTTCTTGTGGCCTGACTGCTGCTTAACCATATGATTTTTATGGTTAACACTCTTTGGCACGTCCTGTGCTGTTACCCCAAGAACAAGGTTCCTGCTTTTGGAAACAGCCGCGGATGAGCGGAAACAACAGCACAACGGCCAACTGGAGGGAACGACCATGACAGTGCATTACTTACAGGATGCAAGGAAGCAGGCCATCGACAGCGTGGCGAGCATGAAGTTCGACATGAGCAAGGTGGCCTCAGGACCAAGGGAATACAAGATCAACTGGGACACGATCAATGATCGTTTTGTGGAGCACAAGAATTTTTTGATGAACGCTCCGCAGGTTATGGATCCGGAGCGCCTTCAGTTCATGCACGATGTGTACGCGGAATTCGCCGGGGAGCCGGTTGTCTACATTCGCGCCAAGCTGCTTGAGCGTGTTCTTACCCAAAAGAAGATCTTCCTCGATGGAAGCCCCATCGTCGGCACGCTCACCGGAACCCGCTGCGGCGTTTATCCGTATCCCGAATGGAACGTGCAGTGGATCAAGGACGAGATGCAGATGGCCAAGATGGCGTCCCTGGGTGAGATGAAGATCCCCAAGGAGACGGAGGAGCTTTTGCAGCAGACTTACAAGGAATGGAAGGGCCGCACCTGCGTTGACTTGAACAACAAGATGTTCAAGGACATGTTCGGCTTCAATCCCTCCGCCTATCACAAGGGCGGCATGTACTATGAAAACGTCAGCGTCGCCAGCGGCTCCGGCATTGCCGACTACCCCAAGGTGCTGAACATCGGCATGCGCGCCATCATCGACGACCTGAAGCAGCGCCTGCACGATTGCCCGACCACCCTTGACGACAAGGAGCGCTTTGACCTCTATCGCGCCATGATCGTGGCGTGCGAGGCCGTGGTCACGCATTCCCTGCGCTATGCCGAGCTGGTCGAGAAGACCGCCGAGGCCGAAAGCAATCCGAAGGATAAGGCCGAACTCCTCGAAATTGCGGAGATTTGCCGCCGCGTTCCGGAATTCCCGGCCCGCAATTTCCGCGAGGCCATCCAGTCCTTCTGGTTCACGCATGTCTGCATCGAGACCGAGCAGATGGCCTGCGCAACCTCCCCGGGCCGTTACGGCCAGTATATGTACCCCTTCTACAAGAAGGACATCGACGAGGGGAGGCTCAACCGCGAGCAGGTCGTCGCCCTGCTGAAGCTGCAATGGGTCAAGCATATGGAGCTGGCCGAGTATCAGGGCGGCTCTTACGCCAAGACCCTTTCCGGCCACACGGGGCAAACCATCACCATCGGCGGCGTGGACAAGAACGGCAACGACGCCAGCACCGAGCTGGAGGAGCTGCTGCTGGAGACCCAGATCCAGGCGCGCGGCATTCAGCCCACGCTGACGCTGCTCTATCATCCGAAGCTGCCGGACTCCTACATGGCCAAGGTGGTGGAATGCATCCGCGGCGGCTCGGGGCAGCCGCAAATCCTCAACAACAACGTGGTGATCCAGCGCACCCTGGCCCGCTTCTCGCAGTATGAGGGCGGCATTACCCTGGAGGACGCCCGCAACTGCGGCAACTACGGTTGCGTGTCCACGGGCGTTTGCGGCAAGGGCAGCTTCATCACGCAGGAGGACCAGCCCTGCCTCGCCAAGATCATCGAAATGGTGATGTTCAACGGCAAGGATCCGACCACCAAGAAGCAGCTTGGACTTGAAACCGGCGACATCTCCGCATTCCAGAGCTTCGACGAAGTCTACGACGCGTATAAGAGGCAATTGCGGCATCTCTTCAGCATCTCCCGCAAGCACTCCGATCTCTCGCAGATGGCGCGCCTGCAAGTGGTGCCCAGCGTGTTGCGTTCGGTTCTGTACGATGGCTGCATCGACAAGGGCATGTGCGAGGAGGCCGGCGGAACCCGGTACCCGCAGGTCAACCCGATCATGACCGCCGGCATCGACGCGGCCAACTCGCTCCTGGCCATCAAGCATCTGGTTTTCGACACCAAGAAGATCACGATGGCCCAGCTCATGGAAGCCATAAAGGCCAACTTCGAGGGGCACGAGGACATCCGCAGGATGTGCTACGAGGCCCCCAAGCACGGCAACGACTACCCCGAGATTGAAGCCTTTGTGCAGCAGTATTATCGCGATGTGGACGAGATCCACCACTCCATCGGCCCGGACTGCTTCGGCCACCGCACGCCGCTGGATGCGTACTCCCTCTCGTACCACAACTACTTCGGCGCGCTCATGGGCGCGCTGCCGACCGGCCGCAAGGCGGGCATAGCGCTGACCGACGGCTCCGTTTCGGCCATGCCCGGCACCGACCATGAGGGCATCACCGCGCTCATCAAGTCCGGCGCCCAGGCCATCGACACGGTGCGCTACGGCGCCAACCACTTCAACGTCAAACTGGTGCCCGCCGCCATTGAAGGCCCCGGCGGAACGCGTCTGCTGAGCTCGCTCATCAAGACCTACTGCGACTTGGGCGGCTCGCACATCCAGTTCAACGTGGTGTCCTCCGCCACGCTGAAGAAGGCTCAGGATACGCCGCAGGAATACAAGGATCTTGTGGTGCGCGTGGCGGGATTCAGCGCCTACTTCACCCGCCTGGACAAGGGGGTGCAGGACGAGATCGTGAAGCGCACGGAATACGCGCAGGCCAACAGCTAGTCTCTCCCCCCGGGGGGGCGCTCGTCGCCCCATATGGGCGCCCCCCCCCACATAACCCAGCACGCGGAGTCGTTCATGCCTGAGGGAATGGTTTACAATATTCAACGGATGTCGGTGCAGGACGGGCCTGGTCTGCGCACAACGGTTTTTCTAAAGGGCTGTCCCTTGCGCTGCCTTTGGTGCAGCAACCCCGAGTCGCAGAAGGCGACGCCGCAGATGATGTATTTTGAAAACCTCTGCACAGGATGCGGCGCGTGCGCGAGCGTTTGCCCCAACGGGGCGGCGGTGTCTCTCGGCAATGGCAAAATCGGGCGCGACCCGGAGAAATGCAGCGATTGCGGCGCGTGCACGAGCGTTTGCCCCAACCAGGCCCGTGTCATGTCCGGCCGGGTGATGACCGTTGAGGAGGTCATGGAGGTCGTGCGCAAGGACGATCTCTTTTACCTCAATTCCAATGGCGGCGTGACCTTCGGCGGCGGCGAGCCGACTGCCGGCGGCGAGTTCTTTCTCGCCTTGCTGCGTCAGGCGCATCAGGAGGCTTACCACTGCACCGTGGACACCTGCGGCTACTGCCCGGAGGACCGCTTCAACGAAACCATCGATGCGGCCGACCTCTTGCTTTTTGACTGCAAGCACATGGACCCGGAATGCCACAAGGCGCTCACGGGCAAGGATAACGCGCTCATACTGCGAAATCTGCGCAACGCCCTGCGCTCCGGAACCGAGGTGCGCATCCGCATGCCCCTCATGCCCGGGCTCAATGACACGGAAGAGAATATAGCGGCGATGGCCAGCTTTTTTGGCGAATTCGGGCTTCACGAGATTGAGATCATGCCGTGCCACTTTTTCGGGCGGAGCAAGTACCTGGCGCTGGACCGGTCACTGCCGCCGGTGCGGCAGTATGCTCCGGATGAGCTGGTGGTGGTTGAGGACCGTTTCAAAAGGCACGGGTTCACGCCCGTTGTCGTGTAATCAGGGAAAAGGAGGCTTCATGTTTTCTGTGGAAACGTCGGATGAGATCCTTGAGAAGCTGCGCGGCATGCTCAAGGACGAGGAGGAGGGGGTCTGCGTCCGCCTCCGCGAGTACAAGATGGGGGGAGGTTGACATAGCCGAATCGTGCTCGGTCTGGGCATGGAGGAAGCTGATGAGGACGAGGACGAGCAGATCAGCGTCGGTGATGTCCCGTTCATCGCGGAAAAGGATTTTCTGCTGAAGTATGGCAGGACGTATCTGCTGGCCGCTGACGAAAATCAGCAGATCGTTCTTACTTCCGCAACGAGTTCAACGTCAGACGAAACCACTCCTTCGGGGGGAACACATATTTCGTGCTGAACCGGTGGTCCCCGCCGCCGAACGCCGGGTATGCCCCCCAAGGATATGACGAGGATTGGGGGAATGCTCGGAAAGTTCGGGCTTGCGCCCCTGCACGCGCAACAACGGTAAAAGGAGGGACCATGTTCTCGGTTGAAACGTCGGATGAGATTCTTGAGAAGCTCCGCGGCATGCTGGCGGAGGAGGAGCAAGGCATTTGCGTGCGCCTGCGCGAGTACAAGGCCGGTTGCGGCTGCCACAGCAAGGTCCAGCTTGGCCTGGGCATGGAGGAGGCCGAAGAGGAGGAGGACGAGCGGATTAGCGTCAAGGACGTACCGTTCCTCGCCGCAAAGGATTTCCTGCTGAAGCACGGCCGGTCCTATTCGCTTGGATTTGACGAGAACAAGCAAACCGTT
>MNUQ01000065.1 GCA_001871085.1 Desulfovibrionaceae bacterium CG1_02_65_16 | reverse complement strand
GGGCAGAAGCGAGCGCAGGCCGCTGCGGAATATGGCCACGGTATGCGTGCCGCACACCTCCATGAAGCGCAGGGGGCCGGTCAGGGTGGCGTTCAGGCGGTCGAGCACGCTTTTGCACAGGGCCGGGTCGTGGAACTGGTCGAGGATGTCGAGGCTCACAGGCTACACCTTGCCAGATTCGGCGAAGGCCGCAGCGATGGGCGCGTCGCCGGGGTGTTCCGAGACAGCCTTGGAAACTTGGGCATCGCAAACGGTTTCGCGCAGCAGACGCAAGGATTCCTCGGCTTCGGCAAAATCCATTACGCGCAGGGCGAACCCGGCGTGGATGACAAGGTAGTCGCCGATGGCCGGATTCTCCGACAAAAGCATGAGGGACGCGCGGATGGTGGACTGGCTGCCGCCCACACGGCAGGTCGCCACCCCGTTATTCAGGTGGATTATTTCAGCGGGAACTGCGAGACACATGGGGGGCCTCCTCGAATAATGGCGACCGCGTTGGCGTGCCGCCCTGTTGAACGATGAGCTGCCGGCGGGTTGCTACGCGGAAGCGAACAACCGCTCGGCCAGATAGTCGTATCCCTTGTCAGCGGCGTATTCGTACGGCAAATCCCAGTTGAGGCGCGCGCTCATGGCGATGTGCGGCATGGGGATGAACCGGGCTGGGTGCGTGAGCAGGGCCTCATAGCAGGGGTCGGCGATGATACAGTCCACGGATGGGGCGTTCATGAGCGCTGCGGCTTCGTGCTCGCCGTCTGTGCACGCGTCGAAAGCGCCGCGTTCGGCCAGGGTCGCCTGGCGGCCCCCGGCTGGTTTGAACAGCGCCGCGTCGGGCGTCACCGAGACCACATCCACGCGGGATATGCCGAAGTCGTGGCGCAAGCAGCGCTTAAGCCCGTAGCTCAGCACCGGCTCGCCGATGACCAGGGCGTGCTTGAAGGGCGCGGGCCGAGCAGGTGCGGAAGGGGGGGGGAGCGGCTCCCGGCGCAGCAGGGCCAGCAAGTCGTCGCGACCGCGCAGGCCCACGGGCATGCCCACCACGTAGGGAATGCCGAAGGTGGCGTACATGTAGTCCGCCAGGGCCAAACCACTGGTGGAGACCACCACATTGAGCTCCGCGCTGGGGGCGTTGCGCAGAGCCTCCAGGGGGTCGGTCTGTCCGGGCCGAGGCACCGAGAACACGCTGACCAGCGAGAACCCCGCCCCTTCGATGGCCTGGAGCACTGGTTCCATGTGTTCCTTTTTGCCCGTGGACAGATGGATGGCGCCCAGGATATTGACGCTATTTTTGACTGCGCGCTCCGGTTTGTGCATGAGCTTGCGCGCCAGGGCCAGAAAGGCCTTGGACGCACCCTCGGGATAGGGCTCGGACCCGGCGGTGGGAACCATGAACACAGGCAGGCTGGTGCGCGATTCTAAGGTTCGGGAGAAGCCCCGCAGGTCGGTGCCGATGATCTCAGAAATGGGCGTTCCGGCCAGGGCCACGAAGCGCCGGTCGAGCTGCGTGGACACCTCCGCGATGTTGCTGATGAACTTGCTGTCATTGCCCAGAATGACGTCCATTTCCAGCAGGCCGGCCCCGACCACCGTGGCCGGTCCGCGGTACCAGCGCGGTTCATCCTCGATGTTGATGTGCCAAGCCCCGCCGGCCGGGCCATAAACAACCACGAGGCCATCAAAGGCATACAGCGCCGAGCTGACGCCGAAGTAGCCCGTGGCCAGTGGGAGAAGCTTATGATATACTTTCATTTTTGATTTCCTTAAACGGTTGTGGAGGCTCTGCCGACACCTGCGCGTCTTGCCCTGCGTGCATCCGCTCCCCTTTACATTGCCGTCTGTCCTAAATCAGGAAGTTGCGCGTGTAGATCCAGTCATAGTTGCTGACAGGGTGCTCAAGCGCCTCGCAGGTCTGTTCAAGCATCCAGACGGTGTTTTCAAAGCCGTGCTTCTGCTCCTGGTAGCGCGACAGCGGCACGTTGGCCGCGCGCGCGCAGAAGATGCCCGCGTCCACGCCGTAGGCCACATCGATATGGTCAAACGGGGCCGTCTCGCCGCACATGCTGGGGTGGGAGACGTTATAGGCCCGGGTGTGCGGCGCGGCCTCGCGCAGGCGTTCGATGATTTGCCATTCATAGGGTTTGAAGGTGCCACGCGCGAAGATGGTGTCCACGTTCAGACCGAAGTCCAGCAGGGCCGAGGCCAGCTCCCAGGGGCTGCCGTTGATGCTGCACCCCACGGCGATGGTCTTGCCCTTCAGTTTTTCCAGAAGCGGCTCGGCAGCCATTCTCGCAGTCGCTTCAAAGGGCGCGGTGTCGAGTTCGCGTCCCAGGGAGGCGGCGATTGCGCCGTACTGCTGCGCGATGGTGCCGAAGCCGTACGACGTGGGCACGAAGGTGGCGGGGATACCCATCTCCTTCTCCATGCGGTCGCTAAGCCCGTTGGCCAGGGGGTGCAGCACCAGGGAGGAGGAGGCGTTGGCCATTTGCGAGAACTGCTCCAGGGTGTCGTAGAGCGGAAGTTGATGAATGTGCGTGAGGCCCGCGTTTTTGAGCACCTGATACAGTTCGCCAGAATCCGACAGCGGCATGAAGGTGCCCAGGATGTTCACGGCCTCCGGGTCGGGTTGACGCGACTCGTGCTTGAGAAAGCCGTAGAACGAGCTGTAAGCCGAGGTGAAGGGCGAGTCCTTGAGCCCGATGGTGATGGGAGCCATGGCCCCGAGGATGATGCGCTTGCCCGTCTCCTTCTCCAGTCGCTCGATGACTCCTGTGAAGTCCGTGCCCAGGATGTAGTCCGGGCAGCCAACGATGAGAAAGATGACTTTTTCCTGCCGCCGGGCGGCGATGTCGCGGATGCCTTTTTCCACCTTCTCCAGGTGCCTGCCCATGGTCATGTCGAGCTCGGGCACGCAGAGCATGTAGAACCGGTCGGTGAACCCGCGCGCGTGCGCCATGAACGCCGAATGCCGCAAACAGGCTGATGGCCCGGCCATGATGCACAGGGACTGCGGCAGCAGCAGGCAGGTCTCTATGACGCCCCAGCCTGCGAGGTTTGGGCCCACGCCCTCCAATCGCGCAAAGGGGAAGTCCTCCTTGTGCTTCAAGTTCTCAATTTTGATGCACGCACTGTCCACACGCATGGGGCTTCTCCTGCTTGGTGTCGCTGATGGGGGCAGTTCCGCGCTCTTGGGCAAAGGCGGCCACGGCCCGGGCCAGACCGAAGAAACAGGCCGAGGTGGGCAGGCTGGGGTTGCCTTCCACGATGGTCTTGCCCTGTTCCTCAAAGGTGTGGATGGTCCGGTCACGAGGGATGATGCCTATGATGGGTGTTTTCATTTTGCGGGCGAAATTCTGAACGCGCTCCACCTCGTCGGGCATGTCGCGCCGGTTGAGGATGAGTCCGCCCAACTCTGCATAATGGCGGTCCGCAAAGTTGCGCAGGGCCAGAATGATGTTTCTGGCCGCAAGCAGGGCCATCTTTTCGCCGGAGGTGACGATGAAGACCTTGTCGGCGAAGCCTTCGCGCATGGGCACGGCGATGCCGCCGCAGACGATGTCCGCCAGAATGTCGTAGAACACAATGTCCGGAGCGTACTTGGCGTAGGCGTCCATTTCGTCCAGCAGTTCAAAGGCCGTAAGCATGCCCCGGCCAAAGCAGCCGATGCCGGGCGTGGGGCCGCCAACCTCCATGCAGGTGGTGCCGCCGAAGCCTTTGCGGACAATGGCGTCCAGGTCGGCCGGCCTGCCGTTTTCCTGGAGATATTGCAGAATTGGCGGCGGCATCTGTCCGCCCAGCAGGTTGATGGTGGAGTCGCTCTTGGGGTCGCACCCGATCTGCATGACCTTATAGCCATCAACTGCGAGGGCGGCGGAAATTCCGGAAGTCACCGTGGATTTGCCGATCCCGCCTTTTCCATAAATTGCGATTTTAATCAAAACGTCCTCCCTGCATCTTGAGTGAATCCCCTTTCCCTGCCGCTGCTTTTCGTCCGGCACGTCGCAACACTTTTTGGGCCTCGTCGACGGAAACGTAACGTTTTCTTGTTGTTATCTGAAATTCGTATTCGATCTTGTCCGCTTTGCTTTTGAGGAACGGGTTGCAATTCGGCATGATGACGTTGGCCCCGCCCTGCGTGAAGGCGCGGTACTGGCCGTCCTCGGGCAGCAGGGTGGCCACGGTGTTGGCCGCGGCCAGGTGCGTGTTCCCGGTCACTATGCGCGTGAGGGCGAACACCCGCAGCATGAGCTCCACATCGCCAGCCGAGTGGTGGCGCAGGGGCGTATCCGCATGTGGAATGAACGGGCCGATGTTGACCATGTCGGGCTGGAAGTCCTGAAAGAACTCGATGTCCAGGGCGAGGTCCTCCAAAGTCTGGCCGGGCAGGCCAACGATGTTGCCCACCCCCACCTGATAGCCCAGCTCGCGCAAGTGGCTGATGGCGCGCAGCCTGTCCGAGAGCTTCAACCCGGGGCGCATGGTGGCGTAAAGTTCCGGGTTCATGGTCTCGTGCTTCATCAAGTACCGGCTGGCCCCGGCCTCCTTGAAGGCGCGCAGCTCTTTAAACGGCCTCTCGCCAAGGCTCAGGGTGATGGCGACTTTGGTTTTTTCGAGGATGCGTCGGATTATGGAACAGAGCATGCCCTGCGTGTAGTGGTAATCCTCGCCGCTTTGCAGCACCACGGTGCCAAGTCCGGACTCGGCAATGGAAAGCGCGGTCTGCACGATCTGATCCTCGCTCATGCGGAAGCGCTTGGCCTTGTCGTTTTGCTTGCACAGGCCGCAGTACAGATCTTCCCGGCAACAATAGTTGGAGAAATGGACCACGCCGCGCAACTGCGCCATGTCGCCGCAGTGTTCCCGGCGCACCCGGTCGGCCTCGCGAAACAGGATGTCCTGGTTCTGGGCGTCACGCAGGGCGGCAACGATTTCTTCTCTATTCATAGGCATATCATCTCCAGGGCAATCGTGCGTTAGCAGAGGCGGCAAGCCGCGTCCGCCGGTTCATTTGGCTCTCACGGTGAAGGTCTTTCCCGCGTCATCGTCTTCAAGCCGGATCACACAGGCATTGCAAGGGTCGAAGGCGTGCACGGTGCGCAGAAGCTCCAGCGGGTGGGTGCTGTCGGCCACGGGGGTGGCGGCCAGGGCCTGCTCCAGGGGGCTTGGGGTTCCATCGGAGCTGCGCGGCGAAAAATTCCATAGGGACGGAATGAGATAGTCGTGCCGGACGATGCGTCCGTGTTCCAGGCACACCCTGTGGGCCAGCGCGCCTCTGCCGATTTCGGCCAGCCCCACGCCCTCGCCGGAATCCGGCGGGCTCCACCGCGTCTGAAGCGCCAATGCGCCGCGCCGCAGTTCCTCGTCCAGGGCGTCCAGCCAGCCCAGGGCCGCTTGGACCACGCTGACGGCCTCCAGCGCTCGGGCCAGCATTCTGCCCACGGTGGAGTTCAGGGCGGGCAAGGGCAGGTCGGCGCTGTGCAAGGCGCCCTCCACCAGCGTACGCGCGGGACCGTCCCCCTGGGCGCACGCGCCGAGCATCCGGGCCAGGGGGCCCACCTCGCAGGCCGTTTCGGCGTAGCGGGGAACGGCGAACCATTTGAAGCTCTCATTGGTCCAGCGATACCCCGGCTCGTCCGCGCCGAAGCGAAGCCTGTAGCGGTTCGCGTCGGCCGGGGCCCAGGCGGGCTTCTCCTCCACGCAAACCTGATCCCAGGCGGCGGGTTGCGCGCGGAGAGTTTGGCTCAGGGTGAACCGCCCGCGGGGAAAGAGCGCCTTGTCATCCGTCCCGGCGGGGAAATCGCCCCAGGTCAAGAACTCGCCAGTGCGGCCAAGGCTGGTTTCGTGACGGTAGAGCCGGGCCACGAGCAATGCGTCCGGCAGAAAAATATTCTGGATGAACTCTGCGCATTGGCGCAGCAGAGCCGCACAGCCGTTGCGCGCCTCTGGAGAGAGGTCCAGGCCCTCGCCAGCCTCGGCCAAACCGCCCACCTGATGGACCGGGTGCCCCGGGCCGGTGCAGCGCAGCAGCTTCTGGGCGCTGGCCAGCTTGGCGCGGATGTCGAGCGCCGCCTGATTATGGCTGAAGACCAGCAGGTGGGCCTCCGGCTCGCCTGCGTAGGCTGGATGATTCCAGGCATTCACCGCGAAGAATTCGCCGCTCTCGCCCTTGGCCAGGGCGTTCAGTCGCTGGAGCGTCTTGTCGTAGAAGGCCTTTCGCACTTTGCCCGGGTGGGGCCTGCTGTGCTCCGCCAGCCGTGCTGTCTTCCCGGCGTCGGCACGCAGGGCGCGGCCCAGATTCAGCCAGTCGGAAAGCGAAAAATGATAGAAGTTGGTCAGGTGATCGGAGAGTAGTTGCAGCCCCTGGGCCAGATTGCGCACCAAGCTCGCGGTTTGTGGCGGACGCACGCCAAGAAGGTCCTCAACCGCGCGCACGGCGGCCAGGGCGTGGCCGTCATTGCAGATGCAGGCCGGACGTTTGGCGAAGCGCGGTCCCTCGCCATCCGCGGTCGACCCCAGCATGAAATTCATGTTGTGGATCATCTTGCCCGTGCTCCAGCTCTTGGCCACGCGCCCGCCAGAAAGGCGTGCGCTGATGACGAAGGTGTTCTCCGCGCAGATGATGTCCGCTTGTCGCTGTACGTTGCTCATCTGATTGACCGTACTCCTGACGCTTTTGGGTTTTCCTCGCCGCCTGAGCGGATTTGCCAGGCCCCAAACGGGCCTTTTGTCCCATGACGGAGCCCCATAGGAGTTCTCCGCCGGACTTCAGCACCCGGGAACAGGCTTGCCTGCGGCTTTGCTCCGCGCCTCGCAGTAAGCCGCCCGCGCCGCCGGAAACGGGTCCAGCACGCGCGGCAGCACACCCTGCACGTAGGAGATGGCCAGCCCGTAATTGGTCATGGGCACGCCCTGGCTCCGCGCCCGGTAGAGCCGGGTGAGCATCTGCTTGCGGTTTGCCACGCAGGACGCGCAATGGACGACGAGCTTATACGGCGTGAGGTCCTCGGGAAAATCCTGGCCCGCCTGAGTATCGATTTTGAGCTCACCGCCTGCATATTGCCGCAGCCAGCGAGGAATTTTGATTCGCCCGATGTCGTCGGCCAAAGGGTGGTGCGTGCAAGCCTCGGCGATGAGCACCCGGTCGCCAGGCCGCAGGGCCTCAATGGCGGCGACACCTTGCGCCAAGCTGACTAGGTCGCCCTTGAAGCGGGCCATGAGGATGGAGAACGTAGTGAGAAGAACCTCAGCCGGCGTGTCTCCTGCGGTTTTGAGCACAACCTGGGAGTCGCAGATCACGATCCTTGGTTTGCGGTTCAGCCGAGCCAGGGCGTCTCGCAACTCGCGCTCCTTTACGACCATGCAGTAGGCGTCGCTGTCCAGGATGTCGCGGATGCTTTGGACTTGGGGCAAGATGAGCCGCCCCTTGGGTGCGCCCAGGTCGATGGGCACTACCAGAACGGCCAGTTCTCCGGCGCGCACAAGATCCCCCAGCAGCCGGGGCTCTTTGAACCAGTCATCCGGGGCCAGCTCGGCCAGGGCCTCCTTGATTCGGTCCAGGCCTCGGCAAAAAGTGGCCGCGGCAGACACCGTCGTGATCCCGGCCTGATCTAGGGCCGCCAGCCTGTCCTGCGGCGGCGCGTAAAGATCGTCCTTGTTGAAGACCACGGCATAGGGGATCATGCGCTCGCTCAAAAGCGCTGCCAGCCCCTCTTCATACTCACCCCAGGCCTCTGGCCCCGTCACAAGCAGGGCGATGTCGGTGCGGTCCAGGACCTTGAGCGCACGTTCCTTGCGCAATTCGCCCAGCGCCCCCTCGTCGTCGATTCCGGCTGTGTCGATGAACACCACCGGCCCCAGCGGCGCAAGCTCCAGGGTCTTTTCCACCGGGTCCGTGGTGGTGCCCGGCGTTTGCGAGACGATAGCCACCTGCTGTCCCACCAGCGCGTTGAGCAGCGAGGACTTGCCGACGTTGCGGCGGCCATAGATGCCGATATGCAGTCTGAGCCCCTTGGGTGTTTCGTTCATATCCTGCGTGATCCTTTTGTTCCGCGCGTTACGTGATGGCCGTTGCGTGGCGGCTGTCGTCCGTACCTGTTTCATCCCACGGCGAGAGAGGGCGACGCTTCCACATTGGGGACCGTCAACGGTGCCCCAGGCTGGTCATGCTCTCCACCGAGAGGAGCTGGTCCACCTCGGGCTGGTCCAGCAACCTGCGCGCCAGAACCACCTCGCGCACGGTGCGACCGGCTTTTTGCGCCTCGACCGCTACCTCTCCAGACAGCGCGTAGCCCAAGCGTGGCACCAGCGCCGTGGCCGTGGTCAGGGAGCGATCCAGGTTCGCGGCACAGACGGCGCGGTCGGCTTGGAGTCCTTGCACGCAGCTTCGGGCGAAAATCTGATTGGCTCGAATGAGCAAGCTCAAGCTGGAGAGCAGATTCTCGGCCAGGAGCGGCAGAAAGGCGTTGAGCTCCAGTTGACCCGACTGGGCAGCCAGGGTCACGGCCATGTCGTTGGCCATGACCTGCATGGCGGCTTGGCCCACGGCCTCGCAGATCACCGGGTTAACCTTGCCGGGCATGAGGCTGGACCCCGCCTGGACCGGGGGGAGCAACAACTCCCCAAGCCCGGCTCGTGGCCCAGAGCCGAGCAGACGCAGGTCCGAGGAGACCTTGAACAGGTTCACTGCGTGGGCCTTGAGGATGCCTGAAACCTCCACAAAGACGTCAGCGTTCTGGGTGGCGTCCATCAGGTTTTCGGCCCTGGACAGACCAAGTCCCGTTACCTCGCGCAACTTCTCCACCACGAGGAATATATAGTCTCTGGGCGCGGTGAGGCCTGTGCCTACGGCGGTCCCCCCCAGGTTGACCACGCGCAGGCGCTCCTCGCACTTGAAAACGCGCCAGCGGTCGCGGGAAAAACACTCCGCCCAGGCCGAACACTCGGCGCCAAGGCTTATGGGCACGGCGTCCTGTAGTTGGGTGCGCCCCACCTTGAGTACGTCGCAAAAGACCTGCTCGCGGTTTTGAAACGCACCTTGGAGCTCGGCGATGGCCTGCTCCAGCTCACGCAAGAGGCCGATGGCCGCCACCTTGATGGCTGTTGGATAGACGTCGTTGGTGGACTGGTGCAGATTGACATGGCCAAGCGGTTCAACGCGCGCGTAGCTGCCTCTCACGCCGCCAAGACGCTCCTCGGCGCGGTTGGCCAGCACCTCGTTCAGATTCATGTTCGTGGAGGTTCCGGCTCCGCCTTGCAGGGCGTCGACCACAATCTCCTCGCGCAGGTTCCCGGCGATGACTTCCTCACAGGAATGGATGATGGCCTGGGCCGTCGGCACGGACAAATGGCCCAACTCGACGTTGGTGCGGGCGCAGGCCAGCTTGACTTGCGCCAGGGCGGTGATGAGTTCTGGCCGGGGCACGCGCCCGCTCAAAGGAAAATTCTCCAAGGCCCTGGCTGTGTGGATGCCCCAATAGGCCGTGGCCGGAACTGTTTTTTCGCCGAGCGCATCGCGCTCCAGGCGTGTTTCACCGGATGGTCCGCCAGCTTCCGCGTTGCCCAACGCCTCATTGAAGGTCATGATTTCCTCCGGCAAAAGTCAGGATCGGCATGTGGCGGCCAAGAAGCCTTGGATGCACGCAGGGAGGCAGCAATAAGGCTAAGCTGGCGGCTTTCGCGCCATGAACCTCACCCATTGCTTTTTTGTGCGCGTGTCTCATTGGTCATCACTCCCCAGCCGTTCCCACGGCTATTTTCGAAACAGTATTCTTCGTACATTTTCTAAATTCGTATTCGTGTCAATACTATTAATTAAATTTTAGTAGCACG
>MNUQ01000001.1 GCA_001871085.1 Desulfovibrionaceae bacterium CG1_02_65_16 | reverse complement strand
GCGTGCGGCCTCGGCCGGGTCCTCCGCCGCGCAAATGGCCGAGACCACGGCCACGCCGTCGGCCCCGGCGCGGATGGTCTCCGCCGCGTTGCGCGCGCCTATGCCTCCAATGGCCACCAGCGGCCGGGTCGTTGCGGCGCGCAGGGCCAGCAGGCCGGACAAGCCCCAGCCGGGGCCGGTGTCGGTCTTGGTGGGCGTGGGGTGGATGGGGCTCACCCCGTAGTAGTCCACATCCAGCGCCTCGGCCGCGGGCAGCTGGTCCATGGACTCCAGCGAAAGGCCGAGGATGGCCCCGGGCCCGAGCAGCTCCCGGGCGAGGCTTGCCGGCATGTCGCTTTGGCCCAGGTGCGCGCCGGCCGCGCCAATGGCCAGCGCCACGTCGAGGCGATCGTTGATGATGAGCGGCACGCGCAAGGGGGCGAGCAGGGCGTTGAGCGCCCGGGCCAGCTCCACGAACTCGCGGGTGCCGGCTGTTTTCTCGCGCAGCTGCACCAGCGTGGCGCCGCCGCGCGCGGCCTGCTCCACAACCTCGGCCAGCGCGCGGCCGCCGCACAGGTCCCGGTCGGTCACCAGATAGACCGAGAGGTCGAAGGCCGGCCGCCGCGCCATGCTAGCGCACCAGTTTGATGTGGTCGGCCACGTCCTGGCCTGTCATGTTGTAGAGGGCGTCGTAGAAATACAGCTGCAGGGTGCCGGGTCCGTTGGATTTTGCGGCGGCCAGCTCGCCCGCCACCTTCATGGTCACGCAGGCGTTCAGCGCGGCCTCGAAGGGGTTCTTGTTCACCGCGGCGAAGGCGGCGCAAATGGCCGTGGCCGTGCAGCCCAGGCCCGTCACGCGTGGCATGAGCGCGCTGCCGCCCAGCACCCGCGCCTTGGCCCCGCCCGCGTCGACCACGAGGTCGGCCTCGCCGCTGACGGCCACGGCGCAGGCGTGTTTCTGCGCCAGGGCGCGCGCGGCGGAAACGGCGCTGTCGGTCCCCGCGCTGGAGTCCACCCCGCGCGCTGCGGAGCCGGCGTCGCCGGCGATGGTCATGATCTCCGAGGCGTTGCCGCGGATGATGAAGGGCTTGTGCGATTCCAGCAGGGCCAGCGGGGTCACCGTGCGCAGCATGCTTGCGCCCGCGCCCACGGGGTCGAGCACCACGGGCACCCCGGCCTCGTCAGCGGCCTTCCAGGCGGGGTCCATGGCGGCCAGATACTCTGGAGCCACGGTGCCCAGGTTGATGACCACGCCGCCGGAAATGGCGACGATCTCGGTCATTTCCTCAACAGCGTGGCTCATGATGGGCGAGGCCCCGATGGCCAGCAGCGCGTTGGCCGTGGTGTTGGTCACCACATAGTTGGTGATGGAGAGAATGACGGGCGACGATTCGCGGATGGCGGTTATGTCGCGGATTACCTTGTCGGCGTCGGTCATGGCGGGCTCCGTGCCTGGGGTTATTGGGGTCGTATGGCAGATTCTTCGTTCGCAGGTCCCTTGTCAAGCCAGGGAATAGGCCGGGAAGGGTTGAAATCGGAAGGGCTCGGGCCTACACTCTTGAAACATACACCCTAAAGGAGCCCCCCGAAATGCCGCAATTCGCAGACCGTGTGGCCAAAGCCCAGCGTTCGTTCATCCGCGAGATTCTTAAAGTCACCGCCGACCCCAGCGTCATCTCCTTCGCCGGCGGGCTGCCCAATCCGGCCGCGTTCCCCGTGCCGGAGATAGCCGCCGCCGCCGCCAAGGTATTGTACGAGGCCGGCCCCAGCGCCCTGCAATACTCCACCACCGAGGGTTTTTTGCCCCTGCGCGAGTGGATAGCCGCGCGCTACAAGAAGCGCATGGACATGGACGTAAAGCCCAGCGACATCCTCATCACCACCGGCTCGCAGCAGGCGCTCGACCTTGTGGCCAAGGTCATCGTCAACGCTGGCGACACCGTCGTCATGGAGAAGCCCGGCTACCTGGGCGCCATTCAGGCCTTCACCATCTTCCGCCCGGCCTGGCGCTCCGTGCCGCTGGAGGACGACGGCCCGGACCTGGACGCGCTGGACCGCGCGCTGGACGGCGCCAAGCTCTTTTACGCCGTCACCAGCTTTCAGAACCCGTCCGGCCTTTCCTACTCCGAGAAGAAGCGCGCCGCCGTGGCCGATTTGTTGCGCAAGCACGGCACGTTCTTTCTTGAGGACGACCCTTACGGCGAGCTGCGCTTCAAGGGCCAGGCCCTGCCGCCGGTGTTCAAGCAGCGGCGCGAGCACTCCATGCTGCTGGGCACCTTCTCCAAGGTGGCCGCGCCCGGCTTCCGCCTGGGCTGGATCGTCGCCACGGGCGACATCATGGAACGGCTTGTCATCGCCAAGCAGGCGGCCGACCTGCACACCGGCTCCCTTGACCAGATGATTGTGCACCAGTTCCTGGCCGACAACGACTTCGAGGCCCACGTGGCGCGCATTCGCGACCTGTACGGCGCGCAGTGTAAAACCATGCAGGCCGCCATCGCCGAGCATTTTCCGGCAAACGTTCGCGTCACCGCCCCCGAGGGCGGCATGTTCCTGTGGGTCACCCTGCCCGAGGGCGTCTCCGCCACGGAGCTGTTGAAGCGCTCGGTGGACTGCAAGGTGGCCTTTGTGCCCGGCGCAGCCTTCTATGTGGACGGCACCGGCGAGAACACCCTGCGTCTGAACTTCTCCAACGCCGACACCGAATCCATTCGCGAGGGCATCAAGCGCCTGGGCGCGTGCATCAAAGCCTGTCTGGCCGACGGCCCCAAGGCCTGCCAGGGAGCATGAGCGCGGCCTGGCCCACACGCATAGGCCGCTTGCGGGGCATGGCCTGCGCGGCCCTGTGGGCCTATAAGGCCAGATCGCTGTTCGTCATTCTGGGGGTGGGCTTCGGCGTGGCCGCGCTCACCCTCATCGTCACCGCCGTGGACGGGGCGGAGCGCAAGGCCGTTGAACTCGTTGAGTGGTTCGGGCCCGACGCCGCCCTCGTCTTTGGCGGGAACTTCAAAAAGCGCGCCGTGGGCATGCGCACCAACACCCTCACGGAAGACGACCTGCGCGCCATACGGCAGTCGCTCCCCGGCGTTTCACTGGTGGTGCCCATGCGCTCCAAGCCGGATGTGCCCCTGCGCCATCAGGACAACAACGTGCCCGGCACCACGGTCATCGGCGCCACAGAGGACTATGCCGGGGCCTGGAACTGGCCGCTTGTGGAGGGGCGCGACCTCACCGACGAGGACGTGCGCCTCGCCGCGCGCGTGGCCATTCTGGGGGACAAGCCCGCCCGGGAGCTCTTCGGCGACCAGTCGCCCGTGGGCCGCACTTTCCAGATGGGCAAGTTCCAGGTGCAGGTCATCGGCCGGCTCAAATACCGCGGGGCCTCCGGCGGCGGCGATGTGGACGACCGCGTCATCATCCCCATCACCACCCTCACCAGCCGCTTCAATCTCGACCGCCGCTACTACCGCGCCATGCGCATCAAATTCATCGACCCGCAGCGCATGGCCCCGCAGGTGGAGAACCTGCGCTCGTTTTTGCGCATGAGCCACCATTTGGCCGACAGCGACGACGACGACTTCTCCATCATCACCGCCGATGAGATTCTGAAATTCCTCGCCGCGTTCAAGGGCGGGCTCGTGGCCTTTCTTGGCGTCACCGCCGCCGCCGCCATGCTGGTGGGCGGCTTTGTCCTCGCCAACCTCTTTTCCATCAGCGTCAGCGAGCGCAGCCGCGAAATCGGCCTTAAAAAAGCCCTGGGCGCGACGAAAAACGCCATCCTCGCGCAGTTTCTGCTGGAGGCCGCCTTTTTGACCGCCATCGGCGGCCTTGTCGGTCTCGCCTTGGGCCTGGGCCTGGGGCAGCTGCTCACCCGGCTGGGCATGCTGGAGATTCTCTTTTCTTGGAAGGTCTTTTTTCTGTCGCTCGGCAGCGCGCTGGCCATCGGCCTCATTTTTGGCCTCAAGCCCGCGCAGGCCGCCGCCGCGCTCGACCCCATCAGCGCCCTGCGCGGCGAGGGCTAGGGCAAGACACATTCAGGCCTTCCCCCTTCCTCCTGCACTCTGGGCGTGGCTTAATGCCCTGGGAGACGATTTGTTTAATGACTGGGAGGATGTCTTAGGGAAAAAGGACAGAGTGGCGGTTTTTCCCGGCTGGAGAACCCATAGCGCGGAGCGCACAATTGGGGAGCTTGGGAAACGTGGCGAGCTCGGCACTGACGCGTGAACGCCAATCCGAATTGGGTCCGATCTTCTTCATCAAGAACCAGATGATCGTGATGAGACCGTGGATTTTGAACGGTGCATCACGGCTTGCAGACACGGGGGAAAAACAGGGGAGGTTGGGGAGCGGCAGAGGGTTGGGCAGGCGCATGTTCCATATGCGGGCGTGATGCGCACATTTGTTGCGAAGTATATTAAGAGAGTTTAGCCAGTTGCCGAATTGCTTCGCAATAGCTGGGTCTATCTGTTTGGCTATCGTATCTTTATGATGCCATTTTAGCATGTTGTAGTATTTCGTCAAAAGGCCGAAATCCCAGGTTTCAATGGCGACCCATATCGGAATTTCTTTTGATTGCTCCCGGTGCCAGAGAATGCAGTCGTCCTTGCTGGTCGCAAGTTTCTGATTGTGACGCGCAGTCCAGTCCTCCCACTTGCTTTTTGCCGTCCCTTCATAGGGGGTCTTGAATTTGTCCGCGATAAGAGTCTCGTCCCTGTAAGCGATGGGAGAAATGTGGCCGAGTTCATGTGCGATGATTGATCTGATGAAAATCTCTATGCGTTCCAGCGCGTCGAGCATAAGCAGCCGCAGCCGCTTGTCGAATGTGTACAGATCAAACACGGCGTTGAACGTCGTGCCTTCCCAAAAGGACTCTTTCCGGCTGAGGATCCATGGTTGCTTAGGGAATTTTGAGATTGGATCGCCGTCTGCGTCCCGGGTGATGACGCGGCAGGGAAACCAGAATCCACTGAGGCGGTAGTAGCCGACTTGAGCCAGCTTTCGTTGCGCGCGCGCATCGTTCTCGATGAGCATCCCTCGCGTTTTTAATAGCTCAAGCAACTGGTCGTACGAGTTGAACGGTTTGGCAGGAAGTAGCGGTGGCATGGAAAGAAGATGGCCCAGGCTTATTGCAGACGAAATCTGCAACAGGGGCCCGGGCTCTGTGATGCAAGAATAGCGATAATAGACAGTGCCGTCAAGCTTTGCCGCCCGTGGTCATAAAAGTTGTGACGGGATACTTACCCCGTTGCTATCAGTTAGCTTATAATCAGGGCGTTGGCAACCCGTTTGACAGCATTGCTTGAAGACCGCCAGCAAAAAGGCCCCGGCGAAACGGATCGCCGGGGCCTGGATGTGGGCATGGAGAGCCGGGGGGAATCCCGGACTCTGGCGGTTTATTCCAGCACCGCGCCCTGGGCGGCGCTGCTGACGTGCTTGACGTAGCGCTTGAGGAAGGACGACTTGACGGTTTTACGCTTGGGCCGGAACTTGGCCTTGCGCTCGGCAAGGGTGTCCTCGTCGACAAGCAGGGTGAGTGTGCGGGCGGGGATGTCGATTTCGATCATGTCGCCCTCCTGCACCAGTCCGATGGCGCCTCCGCTGGCGGCCTCGGGCGAGACGTGGCCGATGGCGGCCCCGCGCGAGCCGCCGGAGAAGCGGCCGTCGGTGATGAGCGCGACGGATTCGCCCAGGCCCATGCCCATGATGGTGCTGGTGGGCGTGAGCATTTCGCGCATGCCGGGGCCGCCCTTGGGGCCCTCGTAGCGGATGACCACCGCGTCGCCGGGTTTGATGCGCCCGCCGAGGATGGCGTCACAGGCCTCTGCCTCGGAGTCGAAGGGCCGCGCCTTGGCCTTGCGCCGCATCATTTCCGGAGCCACGGCGCTTTGCTTGACCACCGCGCCAAGCGGCGCGAGGTTGCCGTACAGCACGGCGATGCCGCCCTGGGGCGCGTAGGGCGCGTCGATGGGGCGGATGATTTCGTGGTCGCGCACGGCGGCCTTGAGTTCGCCGAGGTTCTCGCCCACGGTTTTGCCGGTGCAGGTGAGCGCGCCGGTCTCGATGAGCCCGGCCTTGTTCAGCTCGGCCATGACGGCGGGGATGCCGCCCGCGGCGTCGAGGTCCTGCATGTAATCCGGCCCGGCGGGGGCCAGTCGGCACAGGTTCGGGGTGGTGCGGCTCACCTCGTCGAAAATGGCCAGGGTGAGCGGCAGGCCGGCCTCGTGGAAGATGGCGGGCAGATGCAGCACGGTGTTGGTGGAGCAGCCCAGCGCCATGTCCAGCCGCACGGCGTTTTTCACGCTCTTTTCGGTCACGATGTCGCGCGGGCGGATGCCGTGCTTCAAGAGCTCCATGACCTGCATGCCGGCGTGCTTGGCAAGCCGGATGCGCGCGGCGGAGACGGCGGGGATGGTGCCGTTGCCGGGCAGGGCCAGCCCGATGGTTTCGGACAGGCAGTTCATGGAGTTGGCGGTGAACATGCCCGCGCAGGAGCCGCAGCCGGGGCAGGCGTTCTCCTCCAGCTCGTCAAGCTCGGTCTCGTCCATTTTGCCCAGCTTCACTTTGCCCACGGCCTCGAACATGGTGATGAGGTCCACGCGCTTGCCGCGCACGGCGCCGGGCAGCATGGGCCCGCCGGAGACGACGATGGTGGGGATGTTGAGCCTGAGCGCGGCCATGAGCATGCCGGGCACGACCTTGTCGCAGTTGGGCACCAGCACCAGCGCGTCAAAAGGATGGGCGGTGGCCATGATCTCGATGGAGTCGGCGATGAGCTCGCGGCTGGGCAGGGAAAAATGCATGCCGTCGTGGTTCATGGCCAAGCCGTCGCACACGCCGATGGTGGGAAACTCCATGGGGGTGCCGCCGGCCATGCGCACGCCGTCCTTCACCGCCTGGACGATCTTGTCCAGGTGGATGTGGCCGGGAATGATCTCGTTGGCGGAGTTGGCGATGCCGATAAGCGGCCGGCGCATTTCCTCACGCGTGAGCCCCAGCGCGGCCAAAAGCGAGCGGTGCGGGGCCTTCTCCAGGCCGCTGGTCATGTTGGCGCTGCGGGCGGTCATCTTTTTGCTGACGGTCATGGCGAATCTCCTGTTTGAGTCCAAGCTTACTTTTTCGCGGCGAAGAACGCCGCCAGACCCGCCACGCAAGTGGTGGCGAGAACCAGGCAGAAGCACTGCCAAGCAGGCAGAAACTCCACCTTGAGGAACAGCGGCGGCACATCAAGCACGCTGCGCAGCCAAATTTGCAAAAATTTGAGGCAGACCAGCGCCAGCACGCTGCCCGCAAAACCCTGCACCACGCCGTTGGCGAACAGCGGCGCGCGGATGAACCAGGGCCGCGCCCCCACCAGCGAGAGAATCTCCACCTCGTCGCGCCGCGCCAGCATCATCAGCTTGAGGGTGTTGCCCACCACCAGCGCCACCACCAGGGCGAAAAAGCCCAGCGCCGGGCCGGCCGCCCGTTCGATGAGCGCTATCCAGCCCGTGGCCAGCGAAAGCTGCGCGGCGTTGTAGGTGACCTTTTCCACGTTGGGCATTTCGCGCAGGCGGGCGTACATGCGGCCCATCCAGGGCTCCGGGGCCTCGCCGGGCGGAATGTTGAAGCTGATGAGCGCCGTGGGCGGCAGAATGTCCTCGCCGTCCAGCCAGGAGAAGTCATCCTGCGCCGGGGTTGGCGTCATCATGCCCGGCGTCACCGTCGGCGCCGCCGGTGTTGCCGGCGCTGTCGTGGCGTTGCCGGAGAGCGCCGCCTCGGCGGATCTGTCCGTCTCCGCGCCGGTGGCGTTTGCGGCGTTTGCGCTCGTCGCGTTGGCCTGCGGGGCGGCAACCGCCGGTGTGGCCGGCTTGGCGGGAATGGCGGCGGAGAGCCCGCGCATGAGCTCGGCCATGGCCGCGCGCGGGGTGAAGGTGGACAGCTCGGATACGCCGGGCACGTGCTTGAGGTCCGCCCACTGGCCCTCAACCTCGGTCATGTTGGAGTTGGCGTACCAGTATACCTGGAAGCGCGCCTGCCCCTGGGTGCGCATCACCTCCGTCTGCACGTTGTGCAGAATGAGCAGGCCGGTTGCGGCCAAAAGCGCCACCATGCACACGGTCATGAGCGTGCACAGCTGCGGCAGGGGCATGCGGCGCATGTCGGCCACGCCGCGCAACAGCAGTTTGCCGGTGGCGCTCATGCCCCCCTCCTGGTCGGCGCGCAGGTGTCGACGAGGATTTCCGCCGTGGGCAGGGTGATTTGCCCGCGCACAAGGTGCACTTGCCGGGCCTCGGGCGCCCAGGCGAGCACCTCGCGGTTGTGCGTGGCCATGATGATGGTGGTGCCGTAGGTGTTGAACTGCTTGAACAGCTCAATGAGGTGGCGCGAGAGGTCGGAATCGAGGTTGCCGGTGGGTTCGTCGGCCAAAATCAGCTCCGGGTTGACGACCATGCTTCGGGCGATGGCCACGCGCTGCTGCTCGCCGCCGGAAAGCGCGGCGCAGGGCGCGTAGGAGCGCTCCTCCAGGTCGAGGGCGCGGATGACGGCGCGCACGCGGCGGTCGATGCTGCCCTTGGGCACGCCGCGCACCTCAAGCGCCAGGGCGATGTTCTCAAACACCGTGCGCTCGCCCAGCACCTTGAAATCCTGAAAAACCACGGCCACTTTGCGCCGCAGCTCCGGCAGGCCGGAGGCGCGCAGCCGCATGAGGTCCACCCCGGCCACCACGGCCGCGCCGCTCTTGGGCCGCAAGTCGCCGTAGAGCACGCGCAGAAGGGTTGTCTTGCCCGCGCCGCTGGGGCCGGTCAAAAACACGAACTCGCCGCGCTCCACGTGGAGCGAGATGTCGTTGAGGGCCTGCACGCCGCCCAGGCTGCACGAAACATGATCGAGATGCACCATACGTCCGTTTCCCCTACGCCAAAGCTCGGGGCTTTGGAAGTGCCCATGTATAAGGTTGGCGCGCGCGGCGGGCAAGGGCGGCGCGGCGGCGCTTTTGGCTTTGCAGGCGCGGGCGTATTGAGTAGTGGATAGGGTGAGGCCGGAAGGAAGGAGGGGGAGCGTATGGGCACGTGTTGCATGTGTGAGAAATATGAATGGCCTGACCCGCAGAAAGTTGTGTGGGAAGACCCTGCGGATGGAAAAGGGTATTGTATCTTTCATGCGCCATCAAAGGAGAAAAGACTGCCTGGGAAAGATAACAAATGCACTGTTGATGAGTTTAATACGTTGTTAGCACAGCATATGGTTACCAAAAAGGATTTTATAGACCTTAATGGTGTAGAGTTTCCTGGAGATATTGATTTCTCAAAATTTTTTGCTCAAGACTATGCCTGTTGCGTTTTATTTAAAAATAATGTTTTTAATGGGAAGTTTTTGATATATGGAGTGAAATTGAACAAAACAATAGACTTTTATAAGTGTATATTTTCCGGTGACTTTTCGATATCATTGGTTGATATTTCAAAAGAGTTGGACTTTTCGGAATGTGTTTTCGAAAGTATATTTGAATTTGACGCGAATAGTACGTCAAATGCAATTAGTATTACTAATTGTGATTTTAACAAAAAAGTTTCCTTTAGCGAAACAAAATTTCATAATGTTGAGATTATCGGTTGCAAATTTTATTCAGAAGCAAATTTTTCTTATGCAACGTTTGATGACAATGTACTATTTAATTTAGATATTTTCTATGGTAAGGCTATGTTTAGAGAAGTAACATGGCAAGGCCTTGTCGAATGGATTGGAGTTGAATTTTGCGCTCGATCGGAATTTTCAGAGGCATTATTTTGTAATGGGGGAATGTTCTCAACGGTAATTTTCAATGATCGTGCGGATTATGT
>MNUQ01000097.1:9781-19681 GCA_001871085.1 Desulfovibrionaceae bacterium CG1_02_65_16 | reverse complement strand
GGCGCGGGTGCTGTTCGCCGGCAATTTCGCCCCGGCCAAGGGGTTCGACGTGTTCGCGGCCATGGCGCTTGCGCTGGTGCGCCGGGGCGTGCGCGACCTGGAGTATGTGGTCTGCGGCGTGCGTCTGGACGAGGCTTGGCAGGCCGTGGTGGCCCCGGAGTTGCGCTCGCGTTTGACCATGCTGGGGCATCTTTCCCACGCGCGCGTGCAGGAGGAGTTGCGCGCGGCGGACATCCTGGTGGTGCCCTCGCGTCAGGAGAGCCTGCCCAACGTGGTCCTGGAGGCCTTCGTCAACTCCCTGCCCGTGGTCTGCACGGCGGTGGGCGGCATGCCGGAGCTCGTGCGCGACGGCCTCAACGGTTTTTTGCGCCCGTCCGGCGACGCGGAGGGCCTGGCCGACGCCGTGGAGCTGCTGGCCGGCGACCCCGCCCTGCGCCTGCGCATGGGGCGCATCAACCGCTGTCTGGTGGCGCGCCATCTGGGCAACGCGGTCAAGACCGCGAACCTGCTGCGCGTGTATTTCGGCGAGCGTCTGCGCGATCCCCTGCCCATTGAGGCGCTGGCCCGGCAAGTGGCCGGGGAAAGCGCCGGGGAGGCAGGATCCGAGGAGACGCCGCCATGCCGTTGACCCTTGGCCAGCAATGGAATGCCCTGCCCGGGGACGTGCGCCACAGGCTGGGGCAGGCCTCCACGGGCTGGCGGCACCTGGCCCGCGTCGGCGGCGAGGCGTTGCGTCTGGCCGCCATGGCCTCCGGCGACGAGGCCGCGCGCCTGCGCGCGTTCGCCGCGGACGTGTTGCTTTGGGCCCATGGCGAAAATCCCTTGTACGGCCCGTTGGCGGCGGAGATCCTCGCCGCGCCGGGTCTGCCCCTGCCCGCAGCCGCGTGCGTCTCGCTGGCCGCCGTGGCCGCCGGCTGGCGCGCTCCCACGGACAAGGAGGGCGGGCAGGCCTATTTTGAACGCCTGGCCGCCCGGCGCGACACGGAGCGTCTGGCCGGTTTTCTCGTCGAGCGTATGCGCCGCGACCCTGGCTCGCTCTACTGGCGCGACAAGGCGCTTGGTCTTTCGCTCTACTGCGGCGCGGGCAAACCTGCCGAGGACCTGGAGACCGCGGCCCTGGCCGGCCTGCGGGACATGCCCGGAATGGTGGCCGTGGCGGCGAACCTGTGGGCCCAGGCCGCCTTTTTGCGCGGCGACGCGAGCGCCTGCCTGCACGAGCTGGTCATGCTCGGCGACGCCCCGGGCGTGACCATTGGCCCGGCGTTCGGCCCGGCCTTCGCCCCCGCCCGCATGGGCCTGGCCCTGCTGGACGCGGGCAGGGACGCGGACGCGTGGCCGCTGCTTTTTTCCGCCCTGGGCCGCGCGCCCTGGCAGGCCGGGCTGGCCCTCGTGGCGGCCGACGCGCTTTCCGGCGCGCGCAACGCCGTGGTCCCGCCGCCGGGCCCGGCGCTGATTCTGCTCTACACCTGGAACAAGGCGGCCGACCTGGACGCCACGTTGGCCAGCCTGTTCGCCTCGGACCTTTGCACCGCCGGCGGGGGCCGGGCGCGCGTCATGGCGTTGGACAACGGCAGCACGGACGAGACGCCGCGCGTGCTGGACAAATGGCAGGCGCATGCCGGGCTGTTGCGCGCGGATTTGCCGGTGAACATCGGCGCGCCCGCTGCCCGCAACTGGCTGATCGCCACGCCCGAGGCGCGCGCGGCGGAAACGCTGGTGTTCCTCGACGACGACGTGGACCTGCCGCCGGACTGGCTGGGCAGGCTGGGCGCGGCCCTGGCCGCCATGCCGCGCGCCGGCGTGGTGGGTTGCAAGGTGGCCGACCATCAGGCCCCGCGTTTGCTGCAGAATGTGGCCGGGCAGCTCCTTTTTCCCCCGGACGCGGCGGACCATGCGTCAGGCCATGCGCCGGAGGGCGTCCCGGAACTGGATTTCCAGAGCCTCACGCCCAATCCTTTCCGCCTGCTCGACGCGCATTTGCAGGGGCCGGACTGGGGGCTTTTCGATTTCATCGGCCCGGCGGACAGCGTGACGGGCTGCTGCCACCTGTTCCCGCGCGCGGCGCTTGGCGCGCCCCCGGCCGAGGGCGGCGGCTTTTCCCTCGCGCTTGGGCCTTCGCAGTACGATGACTTCGAGCGCGACCTGCGCATGCTTGCCGGCGGGCGGCACGCGGCCTATCAGGGCCGGCTGCGCGTGCGGCACCGTAAGCGCTCCGGGCTGGCCGGGCAGAACATCGGGGCCGCCGGCGTGGCTGGCGCGGCCTCCAGCGCCAGCGGTAATCGGTACAAAATGCAGACCATGCACCCCCGCGCGCAAATTGCGGGATTCATCTCGGCCCAGGCCTTGCGGCTTGGCGAGGCCGTGGCCCGGGCGCTGGATGCGCTGGACCGGGCCGGAGGACGGCCATGACAGGGCCAGAAAAGGATTTGAGCCAGCGTTTTTTGGACGAGCACGAGGAGCTTAAACCCGGGCAGGATTTCCATTTCGCATGCCATCCGGGCGTGTCCTGCTTTGGGGCCTGCTGCTCCGCGCTCGACCTTATGCTCACCCCCTACGACGTGCTGCGCCTGCGCCGCGCCACGGGGCAAAGCTCACGCGCGTTCGTGCACGAGTACGCGGACATGAGCGCCATGCCCGGCGTGGGCCTGCCGCTGCTCAGTCTGCACATGCAGGACACCGACGCCAAACGCTGCCCTTTTTCCACCCACGGGGCCTGCGCCGTGTATCAGGACCGGCCCTCGGCCTGCCGCACCTATCCGCTGGGCCGCGCCACGCGCCCCGTTTGCGCCGGCGAGGCGAGTGGACCGGACGAGCCATGCAAGCCTAAGATGGAGGAGCAGATCTTCGTCATCCGCGAGCGCCATTGCAAAGGCTTCGCCGAGGCCGCGCAATGGAGTCCGGCCAGTTGGATGGAAGACCAGGGGCTGACCCCATATAACGTCTCCAACGACCGCTACGTGGCGCTGGCGGCGGACCTGCGAGGCCACGGCCATCTTTCGGCCCAGCAGAGCGGCATGGCCGGGCTGGCCCTGTATCAGCCGGACGATTTTCAGCGCTTTCTGGCGGGCGCGCACGTGCTGGAGCGCCTGGACATGACCGACGAGCTGCGCGCGGCCGTGCTGCGCGACGAGGAGGCCTGCCTCGACTTCGGCTTCGACTGGTTGGAGCTGTCCCTGCTGGGGCACGCCGAGCACCTGCATCCCAAGGGGTGACCGCCATGACGGAACGCACGGCGAAGGCCGACCTCTCCCATTCCAAAATCCTGACCCTGCCGGAGTTTTTGGCCAAGAAGGCGGCGTTCGCGCCCGGGTACAGGCTCGTGTTCACCAACGGCTGCTACGACATTTTGCACCCCGGACACGTGGACCTGCTGGCGCGCGCGCGCGCACTTGGCGACGGGCTCATCCTGGGCCTCAATTCCGACGCCTCGGTCAAGCGCATCAAGGGCGATCTGCCCGGTCCAAAGCGCCCGGTGAACAGCCAGGCCGAGCGCGCCTTTGTGCTCGCCGCGCTGGAAAGCGTCGACTTCGTCGTCGTCTTCGATGAGGACACGCCGCTTGCGCTCATCCGCGCCGTGCGGCCACAGGTGCTCGTCAAGGGCGGCGACTGGGACGTCTCGCGCATCGTGGGGCGCGAGGATGTTGAGGCCGATGGCGGCACAGTGGTCAGCCTGCCGCTTTTGCCCGGCTACTCCACCACCGCGCTCATTGCACGGCTGACGCGGTCCTGACGGCCGGAAGACGACGCGACGCGGCGTCCCCGCTTGACAACGTGCGCGCGTTGGGCTATCGAAGTCTGCTCGGACGGTTCCGGGCCAGTAGCTCAGTTGGTAGAGCCCCCGGCTCATAACCGGATGGTCCCAGGTTCGACCCCTGGCTGGCCCACCAGTCGAACCTGACAGCCGCCAACGGAACGAAAGCAGCCCGCATCAAGGACGCACATTGACCGAACGCGCCAAAGCGAAGGCCGCCGAACTCACCGCCTGGACTGCGCAGGCGAATGCAGATGCTCCCTGGGGGAATCCCTACGGGAGCATCTGCCGTTTTGGGGAACGCTATGAATGCAGATAAGCTCTTGTCCCGCATCCGTTTTTTCGTCCCAGAGAGCTATGCGGCGGACTGGGATAACTCCGGCGTGCAGATTTTTGGCGCCAAGACCGAGGTGCGCAAGGTCGCCCTGGCGCTGGACCCGGACCCCGCGCGTATGGACGAGTGTCTGGCCTGGGGCGCGGACCTGGTGCTGACGCACCACCCCCTCTATTTCAAGCCGCAGGCGCCCAGCGTTCCCGGCCCCTACATGGACATGCTGCGCCGCTTTCTGGCCGCCGGGTCCTGGCTGTACGCCGCGCACACCAGCCTGGACTGCCGGCCCGCCGGGCCCGCCTTCTGGCTTGGCCGCGCGCTGAACCTGGCGGACTGCGCCAGCATTGAGCCCTGCCGCAGTTTCCCCGTGCGCGAGGTGTTCTTCCAGGCCCCGTCGCGCTTCACCGAGCGCGAGGCCCGGCCCCTGGCCGAGATCGAGGGCATCCACGCTCTTTCGCAAAGCGCCACGGGCGAGGTGCGCGTGGTGGCGGAGCAAAGCGCCCTGCCCGAGGTTTTTGAACAATTCCGCGCCGTGTTCGCCGCCAAGCCCATCGAGTATTACGTCCGCAACCTGGACACCCCGGCGGTCACCGTGGGATTTGGGCAGGTGGGCGAGCTGCCCAAGCCCATGCCCTTTGATGACTTTGCGCAGCTGCTTGAGACGCTGCTGTTTCAGAACCAGCCGGCCATGCCCGCCACCTCCGGCCAGGGCGCCGTGGCCTGGACCGAGTGCGGCCCCCGGCCCGCGACCGTGCGCCGCGTGGCCTACTGCACGGGTTCCGGCGGGTCGCTCATTCCGGCCGCCTTCGCCGCCGGCGCGGACGTGTTCATTTGCGGCGATGTGAAGCACCACGCGGCCATGGACTCCCCCGGTCTGGTGCTCGACGTGGGGCATTTCCTCCTGGAGGAGGAGATGGTGCGGCTCTTTTCCCTGGAGCTGCAAAAGGATTTCGGCCGCGAGGTCGAGGTGCGTTTTTTCCCGGGCATGAGCCCCTTCCGCTTCCGGCTGCTGGCGTAAGGCCGGCGGCCGCGGAGCTTGGCGGGGCAAGACCATATATTTCCGGTCCGGGCGTAGACCCCGGACCCCAATAAAGCGAGGTGCCGATGTATCAGAAACAGATCGAGCAGTTGGTGGTCCTGCAGGCCGTGGACGAGGAGATCATGGTCCTCGAGGCCGAGGTGCGCGAGGCGCCCCTTGAGCTTTCCTCCCTGGAGGCGAAAGTTGGTCAGCTGCGCGAACGCCAGACCCAGGTGCAGGAACGGCTCGACATTTTGAAAGGCCAGCAGAAGCGGCTGGAAGGCGAGATCGAGGACGACGGCCATAAGATCAAGAAGAGCAAGAACAAGCTCATGGCCGTGGGCAACTCCAAGGAATACCACGCGATGATGCGTGAAATGGATTCCATGGAGAAGCTGAACCGTTTGCGCGAGGAAGAGCGCATTGCGGTTATGGAGGAGTTCGAGCGCCAGAACGCCGCCATGCAGGAGGTCATGACTGAGATCGAAAGCCTCATGGAAGGCTACGACGCCAAGAAGGCCACCCTGGACGAGCGCATCGGCAAGGCCCAGGGCCGTTTGGACGCGCTGGGCAAGCGCCGGGCCAAGGCCGGCAAGGTCGTGCCGCCCCCCATTCTGGGCCGCTATGAGTTCATTCGCTCGCGCATCGACCACCCGGTCATCGTCTCCGTCACCGACGGCGTGTGCGGCGGCTGCCACATCAAAATTCCGCCCCAGTCCTTTAACGAGCTGCAGAAGGGCAAGCAGATCCTCGGCTGCCCCAACTGCCAGCGCATTATTTACTGGGTGGAGCACACCCCGAAGATCGAAGACGTGAAATAGTCTCCAAACCGGAGTTGGACGGACCGTCGCCGCGCCCCGCAAGGGGCGGGGAGGAAAGTCCGGGCTCCATAGGGCAGGACGCTGGGTAACTCCCAGGGGGAGCGATCCCCGGAAAGCGCAACAGAAAGCAGACCGCCGGGCGGCTTTCGGGCCGCGCGGTAAGGGTGAAACGGTGGGGCAAAAGCCCACCAGCGGCCGCGGCGACGCGGCCGGCTAGGCATACCCCGTCCGGAGCAAGACCAAATAGGGAGGCAGGCCGGCCCGGCTAATGCCTCCGGGTAGGTTGCTTGAGGTGGCCGGTAACGGCCATCCTAGAGGAATGACGGTCTCCCGCCCTCGGGCGGTGACAAAACCCGGCTTATAGTCCGACTCCGGTATTTGACTGCAATCGGGCGAGGCTCCGCCTCCCCCGCGCCTCCCCCCCAAGGGCCTTTGCTCTTGGAACCCATTACGGGGCGCATCCCGGTCGCGCAGGCGGCGGGGATGCGCCCCGATGTGGGGTCAAGGGGGCGAAGCTCCCTTGCGGGGAGCCCGAGGGGCTGGCCCCTCGGTTCTCTCATCCTCCAGCGAAGGCCGCAGCATCATGACATCCGCACCGCACATCACCGAAGCCTGGGCCGTCATTCTCGCGGCGGGCGGCGGCACGCGTCTGGCCCAGGCCCTGGCCGGAACCTGCGGCCCCGCGCGCAAGCAGTACATCGAGTTCGACGGCGCGCCGCTGTTCTGGCGCGGCGCCTGCGCCTTCGCCCGCGTGCAGGCGGTGCGCGGGCTGGTTTTGGTTTTTCCGGCGGATGACGTGGAGCGCATGGCCCGCGTGGTTGCGGAGCTGTATGACCGCGACCCCCTTGGGCTGCCCTGGCGCGTTTGCGCGGGCGGGGCGCGCCGGCAGGATTCCGTGCGCCTGGGCCTGGCGCAGGTGCCCGGGGAATGTCCGGCCGTGCTGGTGCACGACGCCGCCCGGCCCTTCGCCACGGCGGCGCTCGTCCGCCGCGTGCTGGCGGCGCTTGCGGAAGGCGCGTTGGCCGTGGCGCCAGGTTTGGCGGTCACGGACACCATCAAACGCGTGGACGCGACCGGCTCGGTGCTGGAGACCCCGGAGCGCGCGTTTTTGCGCGCTGTGCAAACCCCGCAGGGATTCGCCCTGCCCCCGCTGCTCGCCGCGCACGCCCGCGCCCAAGCCGAGGGCTGGGAGGTGACGGACGACGCCGGGCTCATGGAGCGCGCCGGGACCCGGGTTCTTGTGGTGGCGGGCGAGGAGGCCAATGTGAAGATCACCAATCCCGCCGACTTGGCGCTGCTTGCGCCCGCGCACTGCGCCGCGCCCCGCACGGGCTGGGGCTACGACGTGCACCGGTATTTGGCCGATGACGAAGAGGACGCCAAGCTGCTGGCCAAGGCGCGGCCCATGATCCTCGGCGGGGTGCCCATTCCGCGCGCTCCCAGGGTCATCGCGCATTCCGACGGCGACGTGCTGCTGCACGCCCTCACCGACGCGCTGCTCGGCATCGCCTGCGCGGGCGACATCGGCCAGCTGTTCCCCGACACGGACGCGGCGAACGAGAACATGCCCAGCGCGGTCTTTGTGGTTGAGGCCCTGCGCCGGGTGCGCGCCTGCGGCTACCGCCCGGTCCACGCGGACCTGACCGTGGTGGCGCAGACGCCCAAACTCGCCGCGCACAAGGCGCGCATGGCCGCGCATATCGCGCAGTTGCTGGAGCTGCCGGCCGGAAGCGTGAACGTAAAGGCCACCACCGAGGAGGGGCTGGGCTTTACGGGGCGCAAAATGGGTCTCAAGGCCGTGGCTGTGGTCACAGCCATGCCGGGCTAGCAGACCAGAACAGCCGGCGTACCTGGGGCGCCCCGCCCCGACGCCCACGCCTTGGCCGTCGGCAAGGATAAATCTGATTTTCGGCACGTTATGCTTTTCCGCGCGCGCTGGCGGCCTTCGTTGCGCGTCGTCCATGTCTGTTTGCCATTTATGTAAGCAAAGTGTTCCGATTTTCCACTCTTGCCATATCCGGCTGCGGGCAGCTGCTCCGACACTAAAAATAATCATACGATATTTCGGCATATTGCATTTAATCCTTGGCGTTGGCCTGGGTTTTGCTTTTGCTTGCGACACCTCCGACGAAAACGCATCGACAATAACAAATATGTCGGCATGGCGGAGGCCGACGCTAGGCGTCCGGCGGGCAATCCACAGCCTGCCTCGCTTGCACGGAAGCGCCCAGGCGGAATAACGGGTTGATAATTTGGTAGTGCTGAACAATTATGTAAAGGCGTTGACCCGCCCAACCCGCGCGGCGGGCGGTTCCCGGCGAAACCACAAGGGAGGTTCCCCCCGATGAATGCGGCGGATACTGCGTTTGTGCTCATCTGCTCGGCCCTGGTCATGTTCATGACGCCAGGCCTGGGCCTGTTCTATGGCGGCATGGTGCGCAGCAAAAACGTGTTGGCCACCATCATGCAGAGCTTCATCCTGGTCGGGCTCGTCTCCGTGCTCTGGGCCGTGGCTGGCTACACCCTGGCCTTCGGCAAGGACATCGGCGGCGTCATCGGCAATCTGGATTTTTTGTTCCTCAATAATGTGGGCATGGAGGCCGGCCCCTACTCCAACACCATTCCGCATCTGGCGTTCATGATCTTTCAGTGCATGTTCGCGGTCATCACCCCCGCGCTCATCACCGGCGCCTTCGCTGAGCGCATGAAATTCGGCGGATTCCTGGTCTTCTCCACCCTGTGGATCTTTTTGGTCTATGCGCCCATGGCCCACTGGGTGTGGGGCAAGGGCTGGATGGCCGAGATGGGCGCGCTGGACTTCGCCGGCGGCGCGGTGGTGCACATGAGCTCCGCCGCCGCGGCCCTTGCCGCCACCGTGGTGTTGGGCAAGCGCAAGGGCTACGGCCGCATGCCCTTCATTCCCCACAACCTGCCCATGACCGTGCTGGGCGCGGCCATTTTGTGGTTCGGCTGGTTCGGCTTCAACGCCGGCAGCGCGCTGGCGGCCGACGGCTTCGCCGCCAACGCCTTCGTCACCACGCATCTGGCCGCGGCCGCGGCCGCGCTCTCCTGGATTTTCATGGAGTGGCGGCACTCCGGCAAGGCCACAACCCTGGGCGCGGCCTCCGGCGCGGTGGCCGGGCTTGTGGCCATCACCCCGGGGGCGGGCTTCGTCACCCCCATGCCGGCCATTGTCATCGGGCTTGTGGGCGGCGCGCTCTGCTTCGGCGGCGTGCTGCTCAAGGGCAGGCTCGGCTACGACGACAGCCTGGACGTGGTGGGCGTGCATGGCGTGGGCGGCACCTGGGGGGCCATAGCCACCGGGCTTTTCGCCAGCATAAATAAGGCCCAGGGGCTTTTCTATGGCAATCCGTCGCAGCTTTGGATACAGTTGGCTTCCGTGGCCGCCACCTGGGCCTTTTGCTTCACGGCGAGCCTGATTCTCTTCAAGCTGGTGGACGCCACCATCGGCCTGCGCGCCAGCGCCGATGAGGAGGACCGTGGTCTTGACCTGTCCCAGCACAACGAGACCGGCTACCAGGCGTAAGCCGGCCGCCAAGGAGTATCCCTCATGAAAAAAGTGGAGATCATCACCCGCACCTTCAAGCTTGATGACATCAAGGCCGCCTTGTCCGAAATCGGCATCAAGGGCATGACCGTGAGCGAGGTGAAGGGTTTTGGCCGCCAGGGCGGGCACAAAGAGGTGTACCGCGGGGCCGAGTACCAGGTCGACTTCGTGGTCAAGGTCAAAATCGAGGTCGTGGTCGAGGACTCCCGCGTGGCCGATGTCATCACCGCGGCCACCAAGGCCGCCCGCACCGGCCAGGTGGGCGATGGCAAGATCTTCGTCGTCCCGGTGGAGGAAGTGGTGCGCATCCGCACCGGCGAAACCGGCGACGCCGCCGTTTAGCCCAAAAGCAAGCGTCCCTGCCACAGTGGACGAAACACTCGTGAATACCCCGGCCCTGCCGCCAGCCGC
>MNUQ01000097.1:8752-9769 GCA_001871085.1 Desulfovibrionaceae bacterium CG1_02_65_16 | reverse complement strand
GGCAGGGCCGCATCGCGCTGGCCGAGGCCGCCCGGGCCAAGGCGGTTCCCGGCGTCCAATCGGCGGGCTTCGGCGCGCTCGACGACTATCCCGCCGCGTGCTCCGCCCTGATGGACGCCTACTTCCGCGACCGGCTGGAGGAGCTTGGCACGCAGGCGCCGCATCTCTTCGACGCCCCCTTCGCGCTCATCGCCGTGGGCGGCTATGGCCGGGGCGAGCTGTGCCCCGCCTCGGACGTGGACGTGCTGGTGCTCTATGGCGAGAGTATCCCCAAGGTGGCCGACGAACTCTCGCGCGGCATTTTCCATCCCCTGTGGGACATCGGGCTGGACCTTGGGCATGGCGTGCGCGCCGTGGCCGACTGCCTGCGTCTTGCGCGCGAGGACACGCAGGTGCTCACCTCGCTGCTCGACACCCGGCGCATCGCCGGCGACGAGACGCTTGTGGCCCGCCTGCGGCGCGAATTCTCGGAGCAGGTGCTGAAAGGCTACGTGGGCGTGTTCGGCCAGTGGGTGCTGGTCCACAACGCCGCTCGTCGCGTGGAGTACGGCGACTCCAGCGGCCTGCTTGAGCCCGATCTCAAAAACGGCCTGGGCGGCCTGCGCGACGTGCACCAGATCCACTGGCTGCTCGGCGTGGACCCCGCCCTGCGCGATGGTCCGGCCGCGCCCTTCACCCCCGGCGACCTGGATCTTTTGCGCGCCGACTACCGCTTTGTGCTCGCCGCGCGCACGGCCCTGCATTTGGCCGCAGGGCGCAAGACCGACCGTCTGAATTTTGACTTCCAGCCGCAAGTGGCGCGTCAGCTTGGCTTTACCGGGGCCGAGGCCGGGCCGGAGCCGGTTGTTGAGCCTGGCGACCCCGGGGAAGACGTCGCCACGGACGCCGCCATGGACGCCGCCATGAGCGTCGGGCTCGCGGTGGAGGCCTTTCTTTCGCGCCTGCACCAGTGCATGACGCGCATCCGCTCCATGCGGCAGGCCTGCTGGATGGAGGCCTTTCCCCCCCGAGCCGAGG
>MNUQ01000097.1:0-8743 GCA_001871085.1 Desulfovibrionaceae bacterium CG1_02_65_16 | reverse complement strand
GCTCCCGGCGGCGTTTCCGAAGTTATTTTCTGTGGCCCCACGGGCATGGCCCTGCGCGATCCCGAGGCCGCGGCAAGCGACCCGGCGCTGATTCTTGAACTCTACGTGGCCGCCGCGCGCCAGGCCCGGCCCGTGTGCTGGGCCGCCCAGCGCGCCACCCGCGCCGCTCTCGCCGACCCCGCGCGCCGCGCGGCTTTCGCCAAGCTTCCGGGCATTCTGCCTGCGCTTTTGGAGATCTTTCGCGCCTCGGGCCAGCCGACGGAAAGCTCCCCTCCGCAGGCCGCGCCGGAAAAGCCCTCCCAGGGCGCGTTTAAAAAGGCCCTCAAGCGGTTCTTCGCCCCCGCGCCCGTGCCGGGAGCCGAGACAGAGCCCCCGCAGGAGCCCGCCGCGCCCGCCGTGGCCACGGCCCTGCAATCCATGCTCGACACCGGGCTGCTGGGCGCGCTGGTGCCGGAGTTCGCTCCCGTGGAGCATCTTGTGCAGTTCGACGATTTTCACATCCATCCCGTGGGCAAGCACACCCTGGAGGTGGTGCGCGCCCTGGCCACCCTGCTGCCTGAGGCGCAGGGCGGCCAGGACGCGGGCGACATCTCCCCCGAGCTGCGCCAGCGCGCCGGGGCTTTGCCGCACTTTGACCACTTGCTGCTGGCCGGTTTCTGTCACGACCTCGCCAAACCAAGCCGCGACCACTCCAGTTCGGGCGCGAACCTCGCCGACGTCATTTTGCGCCGTCTGGGCGCGGACGCAGCCGCGCGCGAGGATGTGGCGTTTCTTGTCCGGCAGCATCTCGTTATTCCCAAAATCGCCACCCGGCGCGACCTTTCCGATGAATCCGTGGCGGCGGGCGTGGCCGAGCTGTGCGGCACGGTGGAGCGCCTGGACATGCTCCACCTGCTCGCCGTGGCGGACAGTCGCTCCACTGGCCCCCGCGCCTGGAATCCCTGGACGGCCTCGCTGTTCGACGAGCTGACGCGCAAGGCGCGCGGCCTGCTCACCAAGGGGCCGCTGGCCGAGCCCCATGCCGTGGACAAGAGCCGGCACGTGCGCGAGGCCGCGCTGGCGCTGGCCGCCAAGCCGTTTGTCCCGTCGGATTCGACCGCCGGACCCGGCGCGGAGGAGCCGCCGCTGGACCCCGTCTTCGCCGAGGCGTGTCTTACGCGCATGCCCGCGCGTGCCCTGCTTGTGCTCGACGCGTCCACCGTGACCCGACACATGCGCCTGGCCAAGCGCTTCCAGGAATCCCTGGACGAGGACCTGGTGCGCAAGCCCGCGGGCAAGGCCGGCATCGGCGTGGTGGAGATAGACGCAGTGCCCGTGCGCGGGGGGGCGTTTCAGGTCAGTCTCGCCGCGCTGGACCAGCCCGGGCTTTTCGCCGTCATGGCCGGGGTGCTCGCCCTGCACGACCTGAATATTCTTTCCGCCGAGGTGCTGACCTGGAACGGCGGCGCCGGGGCCATGGGCGGCAACCTCGCCGTGGATGTGTTCCTGGTCAAGGAGCCGGCCGAGGGCCTGTACCTGGAGGATCTTTGGCAGCGCATCCGCCGGGCGGTCTCGTACGCGCTCACGGGCAAGCTTTCCCTGGAGTACCGTCTGGACCAGAAGCGCAGCTCGCCGCTGACCCCGCCCTCGCGCGCGCCCAAGAGCCGGCGCATGGTGCGCGTGGACAATGACTTCAGCGATTTTTACACCCTGGTGGAAGTGGCCGCGCCGGACCGTCTGGGGCTGTTGCACGACCTGGCGCTCACCCTGTGCGACATTGGCCTGCGCATCCATCTGGCGCGCATAGCCACCAGCGCCGGGCGCATCCACGACGTGTTCTATGTGCGTTCCGCCGAAGGGCTTAAGCTCATGGACCCCGCGCGCATGGATGGGATCAAGAAGGCCCTGCTCGCCGCCGCGCATTAGCTTCCGTTGCCTTGGCCGGCGCTTTGGGCTAGCCTTGAAAATCCGCACACCCCCGAAGCAAGGAGGCCGTCATGTCCACCCGCACCACAAAAAACCTCGTCGCCGCAACGCTTTTCGCCGGGCTGCTGCTGCCGGCCGGCGCGCCGGCCTTCAGCCTCAGCGGCATGTTCGGCTCGCCCGTGGACGCCCAGCTGGCCGCCCAGGTGCCGCAGGAAAAACGGCAGGCCATCAACACCGCGGACAACGCCGTGCTCTGTGTCAACCAGGATGTGGAGCTGGCCAAGCTCAAAGAGGAGCTGGCCGACAAGCAGGACGACCTGGCCAGCCTGGGCACCAAACTTGCCAAATCACGAGCCAGCGGCGCGCAAACCGCGTTGGACATCGCCAAGATGGAGGCCATTATGGCCAGCAATCTTGGCAAGCTGGAGGACAACGCCAAAATTCTCAACGACCTGAAGAGCGACCGCGTCAAGAACGTGGAGGAGCAGACCGGATACCAGCGCAAAATCGACGCGGCCACCCTGTACGTGCGTGACTGGACCCAGCGCGTGGCGACCAAGGAAAAGGCCGTGGCCGACTTCAAGGCCAACCGCTGCGGCATCGTCGCGCCGGCAACGCCGGCTGTGTCCGCCGCGCCGGCAATGCCGGCAACATCGGCAACGCCGGCCGCGCAAAACGACGACGCCACCGTCATTACGCATCAGGAGCCCGGGGCCGCGTCGGACAAGCCCGCACCCGCCGTGCCGGAGTCAAACCTGACCAATTAGCGCCACCGCCGCCGTCCGTGGGCCAACACGCAAAAATCCCCCGCCTTCGTAATGGAGACGGGGGATTTTTGGTGGCGCGGCGTGGTGCGCCGAGCATGGCTCATCCAGGGTGGTGCGGCAACGCCGTCGGCTAGCCCAGGTCTTCGGAGTCGGGACCGGAAGAATCCAGACTGGCCGCCTCGCGGGGGGCGCTTACGGCGCGCCGGGTGGAATTCGGCAACACGGGCATTTCCTCGCTCTCGTCAATCTGCGGGCGGGGATTGGAATTGGGCATCTCGATGGAGCCGTTGAGCACCGCGCCCTGATCCATGCTGAGCTCCGGGGTGATGATGTGCCCGTCGAACACGGCGTGCTCGTGCAGGTGGGCGTGCCGCGTGGCGCGCACGGTGCCGATGAGGGTGCCGTTGGCGTTCAGGCTGGCCACCTCCACTTCGCCCTTCACCAGCGCCTCGCGGCCTAAAATGAGGGTGCCTGTGGCGGAGATGGTGCCGAGAAAATGCCCGTCGATGCGCACGGAGCCCTCGAAGGAAAGGTGCCCTGTGAATTTGGTGCCCGTGCCGAGGAAGGCGTTTAGCTCACCGGAGGTGTTGTCCTGATCCGCCGACTCGGAAAACAATTTTGTGAACCACTTCATTCCATACCTCGTGCCCGTATAGGTGGGACGGACGAAGAATAGCTCTTGCTATCAGAAAAAGCCAGCATTTTTGCAGCCAACCATTGACGGGACTACTTCCTGGTCATGTCGCTCCAGGCCCAAATCACGCGCCCGCCGATTGCCCGGGCAAGCTCGCCGCCGTAGTCGCGGTTCAGCCGGTGCACGCGGGGGGGAACGCTGCGCGGGGTGTCGGCATAGAATACCAGCTCAAGATCGGCCTCCGTGGGCTGGGTGGCCACGCGTTTCACGGCGCAGGCGCCATCGGGTTCGCGCACAAGCATGATCTTGCCCGCCGGGTCGGGCGATTTTTCGGCCCGGTCCACCAGCACAATGTCTCCCGCATGCAAGGCCGGGGCCATGGCGTCGTCTCCGGGGGCAATGGCCACGGCGACGAGATCAGAGCGGAAGCGCACGGATTCGTGGTGGCGCCACACCAGCACCCAGCCCTGGATGTTTTCCTGGGGGATGCGCCCGGGCGCGGCGGCGGCGGGCAGGGTGGCCAGGGGCACGGCAAAATAGTCCTCGGCCGCCGGGGAGGGCATGTCCAGCGCGGCGGGCCGGGACGAGACGAAGCGCACTTCGCGCGCGGGCTCCTCCTCCGGGCCGCCGGGCAGCACCACGCGCGCGCCCAGGCCGTCGAGAATGCGCCCCAGGGATTCGACGGAGAGGCCGCGCTCGCCGTCCATGAAGCGGTTAAGCTGCGAAGGGTCGATGCCCAGGGCGTCGGCCATGCGCTTGCGGTTGGGGAAGTCCTTGTTCTCGCCTACCTGTGCCCAGAGCATCTCCCGCAGATTGCTGGTGAAGTCCACTGCTGCTCCCCTGTGCTTGCGCGCCGAGGCGACGCGACGTTGGCGTTATGGCATATTGCTACCACAAATTTTGTCCAAGTCCATACGAAAGATGAATTAGTGTATTGACAATTAATGAGTGTTTTGACAAAATAATATTATGCGAAACGGCACAATCACTTTGCCCCGCCGGATCATTGGCTCTGCCCTGTGGAAGGACCAGGAGCTTTGGCGGGTCTGGTCGTGGTGCGTCTTCAACGCAGGGGCAAAGTCCAGGAATGTCGAGATAGAGGCAATGACGATCCGCTTTGGGGCGGGCGAGCTCGCGGCGTCGCTCGGGGTGCTGTGCCAGGGCACGGGGCTGGCCCCCAAAAGCATTGTCCGGTGTCTGGCGATTGGCAAAAAACTAGGCCTGCTGGAGCTTTAAATCACCCCATGGTGGCTCCGTATTGAAATTGTCAGTTGGCATGAATACGTCTACCAAGACCGGACGCAGGCGCGCGGTGGGGCGAAACGACAAGGGCGCGCGGGCGCCGGGAGACTCTGATGGATGTGAGTTCAGGAATTTGCGTCAAGGGCGCGCGGGCCATTTGTGAGGCCGTGGGCGAAAACCCCAAGCAGATCGTGCGGCTGGTGGCCGAACTGGGGCTGCCGGCCTGGCGGCGCAACGGCACCGGCTCGTGGCGCGCGCTGCCCGAGGATCTCAAGCGCTGGGTGCTGGTGCAGCGCAACCAGCACCTGCCAGAGCTGCCGCCGCCCCTGTAGCCGGCAAATCCAGCCGCGTGGGGCGGCCTGTCTACAACGCCCCGGGCTTGCGGATCCATTTGTCGACCACCGGGGCCTTGTAGGCGGCGAAACGGTCGAGAAGGTCGCAGGGCGTCGCGGCGGTGAGCAGCATGGCGCGGTGCTCGTTGCGCACAAAACCCTTGGCCACGGCGTTGTCGAAGAACGCGCCCAGGGCCGAATAGTAGCCGCCCACATCAAGCAGGCCGCAGGGCTTTTTGTGGAAGCCCAGCTGCGCCCAGGTGAGGATTTCACACAGTTCCTCCAGGGTGCCCAGGCCGCCGGGCAGCGCAATGAAGGCGTCGGCGCGTTCGGACATCATGGCCTTGCGCTCGTGCATGGAGCCGACGACATACTGCTCAGTGAGGCCGTGGTGGGCGATCTCCTTGCGTTGCAGTGACTTGGGGATAATGCCCACAACCTTGCCACCCGCGGCCAGCGCGGCGTCGGCCAGCGCGCCCATGAGGCCAACGTTGGAGCCGCCGTAAACCGTGGTCAGGCCGCGCCGGGCGAGCTCCGCGCCCGTGGCTTTGGCGGCGGCGAGAAAATCCGGACTGGTGCCGGGGTTTGATCCGAGAAAAACGCAAACGCTTTGCATGTCAGCTCCTTTACATGCGGTGAATCAGGCCATCTGGTCGCGCAGTTGGCGGAAAATTTCCTGCAATTGCATCGGGGTCGCCTCAATCTCATTGACGCGCATGCGCCGGATGAGGCCCACCTGGTTGCCGCGCGGCGTTGTGGTGCGTTCAAAAAGAATCTCGCGCTTCTGCGCGTGGCCAAGGGGAATGGCGCAGGTCCAGGCATCGGGGCCCTCGGTGAACCAGGACACGCCGGCCGATCCGGGGGCCAGCACCTCCACCAGCCGGCGCACGCTCTGGCCGCCCGGCAGCCCGAGGAAGTCGCCTCGATCCGAGCGGATGACCGCTGGCAGCGACAAAAACGTCAGAGCCGGCGTCTCGGGCTCGGGGAAGGGCGGCGCGGGCTTGGGCTCGCGGGCGAGCGCGTAGGTGGCCACGGGCCCGGCCGCGCCATGCACGGTGACGATCTTGCGCGCCATGACCACCGAGGGTTCTGGGGCGGCGGCAGCCGGTCCGGGTGCGCCCGCATTTCGAGGCGGTTCCGCCTGCGGCGGTTCCGCCCGAGGCGATGCCGGCGGTGTCAATGCTCCGTCGGGGGAAGTCCGCGCTGTTGCGGAGGGCGCGGGGCTGGCGGCGGCGCGGGCCGCGCGGAGTTCGGCCACCAGCTCGGCCACCAGCGCCTTGGATGCGGCCTCCATGGTGGCGAGGTTGCGCACCTCGGTCTCCAACTGCTCCATGCGCTTGCGCGCCTGCTCCTGCCCGTGCGTCAAAACGGCGATGCGTTCTGTCAGCTCCCGGCGCTCGGTCTCGGCAAGAGGGGCAACGGCGAAAACGCGGTCTGCTGAGGAACGGCGTGCATCAGCAATCGATAAGCGACGATTATACGGATATTCTTTAAATTCAGATTTTAAGACATTAGAAGTTTGAATTATCGATAATCCATCTGCAAAGAGGTCGCGGATGCGCCTGCACACGGGCAAGGCCTCCGCGTGCAGGCGCACGGGCTTGCCCTCCCGCGCGACGGGGAGGAATGTGGGGAATTTGCTGCGGTAGCTTTTGATGGTCGTCTCGGAGACGCCGAGCTCTCGCGCAAGATCGCGATGTGTGAACGTCTGCTCGCTCATATTCCGCCGGAGATGATGTTGCGTGCCGTCGTCATCGCTTGTCGATACATTTGCTAATCCACTGCAACTACAGCGTAGATGGCTTATCGATATCCGCAACGAAGCTTCCGGTCAAGGGGCTGTTGGCGCATGTCTCCGCCGCGCGGGCAACTACTTGCAGCACGTTTGGCGCGTGTTTTCGCTTGGCGCGTGGGTGTGGTTTAGGCTATAGCTCCTCGAACCGTGCTCCGGCGACGCGCCCCCCTCCCTGCCGTATTCTGGCGGGTAAGCGCCCCGGACCCCGGTATTTGGCCGCCCGCGATCCGCATTCCTCATCGCGGCGAACCCGACCTCTGGCGTCGGGACCCGCTGACGGGGCGACCCCAAGGAGCAACACCGCATCGTGACGGAGAAGAAGCGCGGGCGCGCCACCCGCAGCCATACCCGCACCGGCCGGACCTTTCGGACCGCACGCATCCTGGGCTTCACGGCCGGGATGCTTTTTTGCGCAGCCTGCGCGCCCATGAACATGGCTGCTCCCGGTCGCATGGCGGCCTCCGGCGAGCCCGATCCCATCAGCGCCGAGAATTCCGGCCTGCTGGCCGAGCAGCACCTGCCCACGGCGGAGCGCTATCCCCTCAACCTGCCGTTGACCACCGAGCTCCCCGGCCCCCTGCCCGGCAAGGTACCCCTCACCCCGCCCGGCCGCGCCGGCACCTTGCGCCTGCCTGGCCTGGCCGAGGCTCCGCCCAAGGCCACGGACATCCCCGAATTTCCCACCTTGGACGACCTGGAGGTGGAGGCCCGCCTTGAGCGGTTGGCCAAGTTGCCGCCCTCGCTCGGCCTTGATGTCGTCCGCACCGGCCTGACTCAGAAGGGACGCCGCTACCGCCGCGCCGGCGCCTCGCCGGTCACGGGCTTCGACTGCTCCGGCTTCACCCAATGGACCTTCCGCCAGCACGGCATCAAACTGCCGCGCAGCGCGGCCGAACAGTACGCCTTGGGCCATTCCGTGCCCCGCAGCCAGCTGCGGCCGGGCGATCTGGTCTTCTACAAGATCAACCGCCGGGGCCGTTGGCATGTGGGCATCTACATGGATGACGGCGTGTTCGTGCACAGCCCCAGGCCCGGGCGCGGCATCTCCGAGGCCAACATGGACGACGCCTATTGGTCCAAACGCTACCTGGGCGCGCGCCGATACACCCGCTAGGCCATGCGCCTGCCGCCAACCCTCTACGTGCACACGCCCTTCTGCCGGGCGAAGTGCCGCTACTGCGCGTTTTTCTCCGTGCCTGCGGGCCCTGCCGGCATCGCGCCGGATATTCTTGGCCGCTACCTCGCCATCCTTGAAACCGAGATGGACCGGCAGGCCGAAACCTGGGCGGACAACTTGGCCCTGGGCCCCGCTCCCAGCGTTTTTTTCGGCGGCGGCACGCCCAGCCTGCTGGGCGCTTGCGGTTTGGAGCGCGTTTTGTCCGCCCTGCGCGCGCGTTTTGCCCTCGCTGACGACGCGGAGATAACCCTTGAGGCCAACCCGGATTCGGCCACGCCGGAATTCCTGGCCGCCGCGCGCGCCCTTGGCGTGAACCGCCTGAGCCTGGGCGTGCAGAGCCTGGACGATCGCGATCTGCGCGCGCTGGGCCGCATGCACGACGCCGGGCAGGCCATTGCCGCTGTGGACGCGGCCCGTGCCGCGGGCTTTGACAACCTCGGGCTCGACCTCATCTTCGGCCTGCCCGGGCAGACCCCCGCCGCCTGGCTGCGCGTGCTTCGCCGGGCGTTGTCGCTTTCGCCGGAGCATCTGTCCTGCTACGGGCTGGGTGTCGAACCCGGCACTCCGCTGGCGGCGGACGCCGCCGCCCTTGCCGCCCTGCCCGGCGACGACACCCAGGCCGAGATGTTTCTGCGCGGGGCCGAGTTGTTGGAGTCCGCCGGGCTTGCGCAGTACGAGATTTCCAACTTCGCCCGGACGACAACCGGGGAGGGCGGCGCGCTGGCCCGGCGTTGCCGGCACAATCTGGCCTGCTGGCAGGGGCGTGATGTGCTCGCCTTCGGGCCTTCGGCGGTTTCGACCATGTCGCCGCCCATATTGCCGGTTGGCCCGGTGCTGCGCTGGACCAATCCGGCCAGTTTGGAAGGGTGGGAGGCGCTTGTGCGCGCGGGG